>JBPEXB010000147.1:0-4827 GCA_052032125.1 Acidimicrobiia bacterium | reverse complement strand
GTCGTTTCATCGTCGGCGCCCGGCTGATCCTCAACCCAGGACGCTGAACGACGAGTCGCGGTTGATCTCGCGGTTGCGGCTGTAGGCGCCCATGTTCAGCTCCAGCCCGGTGTGGCGCTGCTTGACGGTGACGGGATCCGCGTCGTGATCGTGACCCGCCTCGACGGCCTCGATCAGCTTGGCCATGCAGAAGGCGGCCACCGGGGCGTTCTTGAACTGGTTGCCGCTCGTGCCGATCGCCAGGTAGAAGCCGGGGAGGTCCGTCTTGTCGTAGATGGGGATCCAGTCGTCGCTCACGTCGTAGAGGTCGACCACCCCCTTCTTGTCGCTCGGCACGCCGAGGTCGGGGAGCCTCCTGGCGAGCCGGAACACCTGGTTCTCCCACTGCTCGGTCGTGATCTCGCGATGGAAGTCGTCGGGGTCGTCGACCCACACCTGCGGGTCGCACTCGGGGTCCTGGCTGCCGACCAGGATGTGGTTGCCCACCTCCGGGCGGAAGTACGTCCCGAAATCGTCGTCGCCGACCAGCGTGCCCTCGCGCTCGTAGTCGAGGCCGGGTGGGGCCGGGACGTGATGGACCTCGTGACGCAGCGCCCGGGTCGAGATGTTCATCGAGCCCTCGATGCCGGCCATGCGGTTGATCACGAACGAGTGCGGACCGGCCACGTTCACGACGACCGGAGCGTCGATCTGTCGCCCGTCGGCGAGTGTGACGCCGGCGACCCGGCCGTCGGCCCGCCGGATCTCGACCACCTCGGCGTTGAAGAGGAACTCACCCCCCTTGGCTTCGGCGGCGCGCTGCAGGTTGTGGGCGGAGAGCTGCGGATCGCTGATGTACCCGGCGGCCGGGCAGTAGACGGCCCCCCTGAGGCGGCCGTGCGGATCCTTCCAGAACGCCTCGTCGCTGGCCTGGACGGGCGGGCCGTACTCACCCAGATCGAGCCAGGGCAGCTTGGCGTGCAGGGTCTCGGCGTCCCACACCTCGTACTCGATGCCGATCTCGTCGAAGAGCGGCAGCACCTTGTCGGTGTAGCGGTCGTCGCCGCCGATGTAGGCCCCGCCCACCTCGTGGTACTCGACCAACCCGCGCTCGTCGCTGGTCTCGAGGTAGTCCGCCCAGTTGCGCCAGTAGAAGACGCCCTCGTAGGCCATCGCCACTCCGGCCCAGGTGGAGTAGTGGGTGCGGATGATGGCGCACGAGTTGGCCGTGGATCCGTATCCGGACGTCGGCAGCTTGTCGATGTTGAGCGTCCGGTGACCGGCCTTGGCGAGCTCGAAGCCGATGTTGGCGCCGATGACACCGGCCCCGATGACGATGGCATCGTATCGGTCGACATCGTGCCGGTCGGCGGCCTGCAGATCTGACATGTGCTTCCTTTCCGCGTCGCGGATGGTACCGGGTCGCTGATGCGCACAGTCACCGCGGCTTGGGACGTTTGGCCGCCGGGAGGGCCCGAACGGCCCTGGTCCGGGATGCATCCGGCGGCACACGATGCAGGAGATGCAGAAGACCGCACCACCGACCAGGCACACGCCGCAAGACCTGCTCACGGCCGCCGACATCACGCGCCTGCTGCGGATCGACAAGTCCACCGCCTACCGCATGGCCGAGGACGGCCGCCTCCCCGCGTTCAAGGTCGGGCGCCAGTGGCGCTTCCGCGCGGAGGACGTGGCGGCGCTGCTCGGCGCAGACGTGGCTGCATCGCCGGCGGGCCCGATCGATGTCTCCCATGCGGTGGAGCTGGCGGAGCTCTTCGGAGCGCTCTTCGGGGTGATGGTCGTGGTCACCGACATGGAGGGCCGGCCCCTCACCGAGGTGATCAACCCGCACCGCTACTTCTCCTTGCTGGCCACCGACCCCGGCGTCATCGAGGCGTGCACCGCAGAGTGGCGCGAATTCGGGGCGGACCAGGAACTGCGCCCGCTCCTGCGCGACAGCCATCTCGGTTTTCGCTGCGCCCGGGCCTTCATCCGGTCCGGCCACGAGCTCGTCGGCATGGTCGTCGCCGGCGGCCTCGCCCCCATCACCGCCGCCGCCGTTCCCGAGGTCGCCGGCCTCGACACCGACACCCTCACGGCGGCTGCCAACGATCTTCCCGTGCTGGACGAACGCGGCGAAAGCGAGTTCCTCGCTGCGCTCTCCGTGCTCGCCCGGCACCTGTCCGAGAGAACCCATCCAAGGAGACCAACGTGAAGCACCTCGTCGTGCTCGGCGCCGGAACGGCCGGCACGATGGTGGTCAACAAACTCCGTCCGCGGCTCAGCCAGGACGAGTGGAACATCACCATCGTCGACCAGGCTGCCGAGCACCACTATCAGCCCGGTTACCTGTTCGTGCCCTTCGGCGGCTACCGGCCCGAAGAGATCGTCAAGCCCGTGCACGAGTTCATCCCTCCCGGAGTGGACATCATCTGGGCGCCGATCGTCGCCGTCGACCCCGAGACCCGCAGCGTCGAGCTCGAAGGTCACGCCGACCTCACGTACGACCAGCTGGTGATCGCCACCGGGACGCATCCCCGTCCGGATCAGACGCCCGGCCTCGACGGCCCTGCCTATGGCACGACCGTGCACGACTTCTACTCACTGGACGGCGCCGTGGCGCTGCGAGACGCGCTCGAGCAGTTCGACGGAGGCCGTCTGGTCGTCAACCTGATCGACCTGCCGATCAAATGCCCGGTCGCTCCGCTGGAGTTCACCTTCCTCGCCGAGGCGTGGGCACGCGAGCACGGCATCCGGGACGACGTCGAGATCACGTACGTGACGCCCCTGGACGGCGCGTTCACCAAGCCGATCGCCTCCAAGCAGCTCGGCAGCATGCTCGTGGATCGAGACATCGCAGTCGTGACGGACTTCTACCTCGAGCGGGTCGACACCGACGCGCAGCGGCTCGTGTCCTACGACGAGCGAGAGGTCCCCTACGACCTGCTCGTGACGGTCCCGCTCAACATGGGAGCCGATTTCGTGGGACGGTCCGGCCTGGGAGACGAGCTGAACCACGTGAAGGTGGACCAGCACACCTTCCTCGCCAAGGGCCACGACGACATCTTCGCCATCGGCGACGCCGCCAACCTCCCGACCTCCAAAGCCGGCTCGGTCGCCCACTTCTCGGTCGACGTGTTCACCGAGAACTTCCTCGCCCACATCGAGGGCAAGCCGCTGCCGGAGGCCTTCGACGGGCACGCCAACTGCTTCGTCGAATCCGGCGACGGCAAGGCACTCCTCATCGACTTCAACTACGAGACCGAGCCGCTGCCGGGCAAATACCCGATGCCGGCGATCGGCCCCTTCTCGCTCTTGAAGGAGACCGAGATGAACCACTGGGGGAAGATGATGTTCAAGTGGACGTACTGGAACGTCCTGCTGCCGGGCAAGGAGATGCCCCTCAGCGCCCAGATGTCGATGCTGGGGAAGGAGGGCGTCCGATGACCACCCTCGCCGTCCCCACCCTGGAACAGAAGATCGACGACCTCACCCAGCTGGTGAGCGACCTGCACGCCGACTTGCGTGAGGAACGCACCCGGCGCACCCGCCTGGAGGAGCTGGTGGCCGACGCGATGCCGATGCTGCGCACCGGGTCGGACCGCCTGGCCGAGCAGCTCGAGGCGCTCGAGCGTCGCGGGTACTTCTCCTTCGTTCGGGCCGGCGCCGACGTCGTCGACGAGGTCGTGACCAATTTCGGCGAGGACGACATCCGGCAGCTCGGCGAACACGTCGTGTCGATTCTCGACACGGTCAAGGAGCTCACGCAGCCCGAGATGCTCGGCCTGCTGCACCGGGCCCTCGAGGCCGTCGAGCGGCAGCGCCTGCTGGTCGAGCAGGAGTCCGACGATCCACCGAGTCTCTGGCAACTGGCCAGGCAGGCCCGAACACCCGAGGTCAGGCGCGGCCTGGCCAGGGCGATGGGCACGCTGGCCGCCATGAACGACGAACCACACCGCACAGGAGGTGCTTGAGATGCCCGTGACCGAGATGGGCGGGGCCACCGTCCACGTCGACGAGGAAGGCTTCCTCACCGAGTACGACGAATGGACCGAGGAGCTGGCCAGGGAACTGGCCGCCAACGTCGGGATCGGTGAGCTCACCGATGCCCACTGGAAGGCGATCACCTTCCTCCGTGAGGACTTCGCCCAGGAGGGCGAGACCGCCACGCTGCGCCGGGTGACGATGGTCGGGGGCATCCCCACCAAGGAGCTCTTCCAGCTGTTCCCCAAGAAGCCGGCCAAGAAGATGGCCTACGTGGCCGGGCTCCCCAAGCCGGTCGGCTGCATCTGAGAGGAGGATTCGATGACGACTGTGACCGAGACCGCCACGCCGGTGGTGCCCGACTTCGGAGACGACGAGACCGATCGCAAGATCGCCTTCATCTGCTCGAAGGGCAACCTCGACATGGCCTACCCGGCCCTGATCATGGCCAACGGCGCCCTGGGGGAAGGAATCGAGACCCACATCTTCTTCACCTTCTGGGGCATGGACATGATCAACAAGGGCACGCAGGACGACCTGCAGTTCACGATGCTCGGCAACACCGCCATGCACATGCCGGGCTCCGACAAGCACCTGCCCCAGGGGCTCGGCGGCCTGCCAGGCATGACCGCCTACGCGACCAGGATGCTGAAGAAGCAGATCGCCGACCTGGACGTGCCCGAGATCCCCGAGTTCCTCGAGCTCTTGCACGACATGGGCGCCCATCTGTGGGCCTGCAAGATGTCCGTGGACATGATGGGCCTCGAGCGGGACGACATGATCGATCAGATCGAGGACGTGATCAACGTCAGCACCTTCATGGAGCTGTCCGAGGACGCCCAGATCGTGTTCGTGTGAGGTTGG
>JBPEXB010000146.1:0-2103 GCA_052032125.1 Acidimicrobiia bacterium | reverse complement strand
GACCCCGGCCAGCGGTATACTTACACAGGTGTAAACAACCGGTTGGACAACGCGGTGGATCAGCACCGAGGTCGGCAACCATCGACCGCTCGTGAGCGGCCGATCCGACTCCTCAGCGGGCGTTCGCCTCGCTTCTCGACAGCCCATCGCTCCGCCTTCCACGACCACCGAACGTGCGGCTCAGGAGACCCACGAGCCGGCCACAGGACACAACACAGCACGACTCGAGCGATCGGTCCGGCGTCACGGGCTGATCGGGTAGGGACCGAGCTCCGCCAGGACACGCAGCTGCACCCTC
Organism: Acidimicrobiia bacterium; assembly: GCA_052032125.1. Classification (GTDB taxonomy): domain Bacteria; phylum Actinomycetota; class Acidimicrobiia; order Spongiisociales; family Spongiisociaceae; genus JBPEXB01. The sequence continues at coordinate 1,805 of JBPEXB010000146.1, read as the reverse complement.
CACGACCGTCGAGACGGGAGGGGTGTGCCCCCGGGGCGGACACCCTGCAAGGCAATGACAGCGCATGACAACGCAACCCGCGATCACCGAGACCGCCACAACCAGACAGCACGACGACCACAGGGGAGTCCAGTGACCTCCAAACAAGGATCCGACTACGGGGCCAAGGACATCAAGGTCCTCGAGGGCCTCGAGGCCGTGCAGCGCCGGCCCGGCATGTACATCGGGTCGACCGGGCCCCGCGGGCTCCATCACCTCATCTGGGAGGTCGTCGACAACGCGGTGGACGAGGCCATGGGCGGGCACGCCTCGCGGATCGACGTCACGCTGCTCGCCGACGGCGGGTGCGAGGTCAAGGACAACGGCCGTGGCATCCCGGTCGCCAAACACGCCAAGACCAAGAAGTCGGCCCTGGAGACGGTCATGACGACCCTCCACGCCGGCGGCAAGTTCGAAGAGGGCGCCTACACCGTGTCCGGCGGCCTGCACGGCGTCGGTGTCTCGGTCGTCAACGCACTGGCCTCCCGGCTGGAAGCCGAGGTGGTGCGGGACGGCTTCAAGTGGACCCAGCAGTACGAGAAGGGCAAGCCCAAGGCGGCCGTCAAGAAGGGCGCCGCCGCCAAGAAGACCGGCACGCTCATCCGCTTCTGGCCGGACCCGGACGTGTTCACCGACACGACCGAGTTCAACTACACGACCGTCAGCCAACGGCTGCGGGAACTGGCCTTCCTCAACCGCGGGCTCGAGATCCGCCTGACCGACGAACGCCCGACGGAAGACGACACCGAGCCCCCCTCGGACACGTTCCACTACAAGGGCGGGATCATCGACTTCATCAAGCACCTGAACACCACCCGCGAGCCGCTCCACAGCCACGTGATCTACCTGGACGACCAGGACGACATGGCCGAGGTCGAGGTGGCCATGCAGTGGACGACCTCGTACAACGAGAACGTCCTGAGCTTCGCCAACAACATCAACACGCACGAGGGCGGCACTCACGAAGAGGGCTTCCGCACGGCGTTGACCAAGGCGCTCAACGACTTCGGGCGATCCAAGAACATGCTGAAAGAGAAGGACGCCAACCTGACGGGTGAGGATGTCCGCGAAGGGCTGACGGCCGTCATCTCGGTCAAGGTGCGCAACCCGCAGTTCGAGGGTCAGACCAAGACCAAGCTCGGCAACACCGAGATCAAGAGCTACGTCCAGAAGGCGCTCAACCGGATGCTTCCCGAGTGGCTCGAGAAGTACTCGTCGGAGGCGCGCCGGATCGTCGACAAGGCCCAGTCGGCCCAGAAGGCACGCGAGGCGGCGCGGAAAGCCCGCGATCTCACCCGCCGCAAGTCACTGCTCGAGTCATCGGCGTTGCCCGGCAAGCTGGCCGACTGTTCCAGCAAGGACGCCGAGCGCTCGGAGCTCTTCATCGTCGAGGGCGACTCGGCGGCCGGCCCGGCCAAGCGGGGGCGTGACTCCGAGTTCCAGGCGGTGCTGCCGATCCGCGGCAAGATCCTCAACGTCGAGAAGGCCCGCCTGGCGAAGGCGCTGCAGAACCAGGAGATCCAGTCGCTCATCACCGCCATCGGCACCTCGATCGGCGACGAGTTCGACCTCGAGAAGGCGCGGTATCACAAGGTCGTGATCCTGACCGACGCCGACGTCGATGGCGCGCACATCCGCACCCTGCTGCTGACGTTCTTCTTCCGGCACATGCGGCCGCTGCTCGAGGCCGGGTTCGTCTACATCAGCGTGCCGCCGCTCTATCGGGTCAAGATCGGCAAGAACGTCCACTACCTGGCCGACGACGA
>JBPEXB010000145.1:0-4481 GCA_052032125.1 Acidimicrobiia bacterium | reverse complement strand
CTGGGACTGGTGCACAACGACCTGAACGATCTCAACGTCCTGGTCGATGGCGAGAGGGTCTGTGGCGTCATCGACTTCGGCGACATGATGCGGACGTATCGCGCCGCGGAGCCGGCCATCGCCGCCTGCTACACGATGCTCGGCCGCCACGACCCTCTCGCAGCCGGCGCCCGCGTGATCGAGGCCTTCGTCGGCCGACATTCGCTCGACGAACACGAGGCGATGGCGCTGTTCTCCCTGGTCAGAGGGCGGCTGGCCATGTCCGCTGCGCAGGCCGCCTCCCAGGAGCCCACCGGCAACCCCCACCAGCAGATCTCAGCAGCCGCCGTGTGGGAGCTGCTGGAGCGCCTGGCCGAGGCAGATGGAGCGTTCTGCCGGGACTCGCTGGCGGCGGCCGCCGGCCACGGCGTGGTCCCGGCGCCGCCGGAAGATGCGTTGCTCGTGGGCCGCGCCGCCCGCCTCGGCCCATCGCTGAGCCTGTCTTACGAGAAGCCGTTGAGCATCGTCGGCGGGCGCGGCGTCTGGCTGTGGGACCGGCGCGGGCGACGTTTCCTGGATTGCGTCAACAACGTCGCCCATGTCGGTCACCGCCACCCGGGCGTGGTGGAAGCGGCCGTGGGCCAGATGCGGCGTCTCAACACGAATTCGCGCTATCTCCACGAGGCGACCGTCGCCTACGCCGACCGGCTGGCGAGCCGCTTTCCGTCCGAGCTGGACACGGTCTTCCTCGTGAATTCCGGGAGCGAAGCCAACGAGTTGGCGGTTCGACTGGCCCGCACGGCCACCGGACGGCGCCCGCTGGCCGTCTTCGACCACGCATACCACGGCAACACGACGACCACGGTGGCGCTGAGCCCATACAAGTTCGACGGTCCGGGCGGGGAGGGCAGGGAGGAGTGGGTCACGGTCCTCCCGGTACCCGACGCCTATCGAGGCGCTCAGGGGAGGGAGTACCTGCGCGCGCTCGACGAGGCCTTCGGGGAGGTCGCCCCGGCCGCCCTGATCGCCGAGGCCCACTCCGGTTGTGGCGGCCAGCTGGTGCCTCCGGCTGGGTCACTCGCCGACGCCTACGAACGCACACGGGCGAGGGGCGGACTCGTGATCGCCGACGAGATCCAGACGGGCTTCGGCCGGGTGGGGGAGGCGTTCTGGGCCTACGAGCTGCACGGGGTCGTACCGGACATCGTCACCCTGGGCAAGCCGATCGGCAACGGACATCCACTCGGCGCGGTCGTCACCACCCGGGCCATCGCCGAGGCCTTCGACAACGGCATGGAGTTCTTCTCCACCTTCGGCGCCAATCCCGTCTCGGCGGTGGTGGGCCTCGCCGTCCTCGATGCGATCGAGGCCGAAGGTCTCCAGGAGCGCGCCCGGACGGTCGGGGCCCATCTGACCCGGGGCCTCCTCGAACTCGCCGACCGGCACGAGCACATCGGCGACGTGCGGGGCCCGGGCCTGTTCGTGGGGATCGATCTCGTGGCCGATCGAGACACCAAGGAGCCGTCGGCATCGACCGCCGTTCGGGTGATCGAGCACGCCGTGCAGCGGGGTGTCTTGCTGAGTCGCGACGGACCCGGCCGCAACGTGCTGAAGATCAAGCCGCCTCTGGTCTTCGCAGAGGCCGACGCCGACCGTCTGCTGGACGTGGTCGACGCAGCTCTCTCGGCCTGATCAGGAGGCCAGACGAAGTCGGGCCTCGGTGTGGGCCGTGACGGCCTCGAGCGCACGGTGACGGCCGATCGCCTGGACGCTGCGCCCCGCCGACCGGTTCCGTCTCGGGTACTCGCGGAACAGCCGATTGGCGGCGCGAGGAGGCTCGATCACCAGCAACGAGGCGCCTGCTCGCCGCACCAGGTTCGACTCTTCCCGAAGGCGCGAGCGGGCCAGGAGGCTCAACGGCCGAGCATCCGGTCGGCTGAGCGGCGACGAGACCACGACCAGCGTCGGATCGATCTCCAGCGCCAGGTGAGCATGCGTGGGCGAGCTTGCGCCACCGTCCACGAACTGCTGGCCGTCGATCTCCTTCGGCTGGAACAGTCCGGGGAAGGCACACGACGCCTCCACGGCGTCGGCCACGGCGACGTCGAGCATGTCCCGACCAAACACGGTGGTGGTGCCGTCACTGACCCTCGTGGCAGGGATCCACAGCCGGTCCCAGGTGGACGGCATCGGCAACCGTCCCCGGCCGGTGAGCGGCCAGGTGGGGAACATCCCGGGCGGAAGAAGCCCCGAAAGGGCCACGGAGAGGCCGTTCCCGCCCGGCAGTGCCTGGCGGGCCAGACCGAGGCTCAGCGGGCGCAGCGTCCGCGATCGGCCTTTCATCTCCTCAGCCACCACCTGGCGATCCTCGGCGGACGGAGGCTGGTCCACGACGGAGGCGATGTGCTCGGGCGTCGCCCCTGCCCGCACGGCCGCCCCGACCAGTGAGCCGGCCGAGGTGCCGATGAGGATCTCGGCGTCATCGGCCACCCACCCGGTCGCTTCCCGCAGGCCCTGCAGCACGCCGACGTGGAACATCCACCCCGGTGCGCCGCCGGCTCCGAGCACGAGGGCGATCCGATTGGTCATCAGCGGCAGGCTAGGTCGGGAGCGAAACTGTCGGCACGGCGATCGTCGCCGGGGTGACCCTCAGTGGTCCCGCACGAACACCGGAGTCGAGGCGGTCGAGCTGCTCGGCTCGAACCGATACCCGCCTTCGTCGAAGGATCGCAGGGCCCGCCGCGAGGAGATGCGGTTGAGGATCATCCAGGCGGCCATCATGCCGCGTGCCCGCTTGGCGAAGAACGACACGACTCGATACTCGCCCCGGCTGAAGTCCTTGAACACCGGCGTGATGACCGGTGCGTCCAGCGCCTCGGCCTGCACGGCGCCGAAGTACTCCTTGGAGGCCAGGTTGACGACGAAGGGGGAGCGCCGGCCCTCCAGGTCGGCCTTGAGTTGATCGGTGATCGCCGAGCCCCACCACTGATACAGGTTCGACCCGCGATCCGTGACGAGCGGCGCGCCCATCTCCAGCCGGTAGGGCTGGATCAGATCGAGAGGCCGCAACACGCCGTAGAGGCCCGAGAGGATTCGCAGGTGCTTCTGGGCGTGGGTGTAGTCACGCTCGCCGAATCGTTCGCGTCCCATCGCCTGGTACACGTCGCCGTTGAACGCCAGCACGGCCGGGCGGGTCTGTCCGTTGGCCCCGGCCGGCTCCCACTCCTGGAAGCGATCGTGATTGAGCAAGGCCAAGTCACTCGACAGCTCCATGAGATCGGCCAGCGCATCCGGCGACTTGGCGGCCATCACCTCGGCGAGACGATCGGCCTCGGCGAGCATGCGCGGCTGGCTGGCCTTCCTCGTCGGGAGCGGGCTGTCGAAGTCGAGGGCCTTGGCCGGAGAGATGAGGGTGAGCACGGGACTTCCGATCGGGGACGGCCCGATGGTAGACCGGCCTAGTTCGACGGCAGCCTCGGGAAGCGAGACCGGTCTTCCTGCTCAGCCACCGTCATCGTGTTGCGGATGTACTGGTGTCGGCCGTCGAACTGCGGGGAGTAGTCCCAGTCGATGCCCTGTGACCGCATGACGGCGCTGACGAACGCCCGGCGGTGCTGGCTGAGCAAGACCTGCTCGGAGAGCGCCTGACGGTCCCACCGCCCGTCGATCTCGTCCTCGACGGCGGCGACGAGATCGGTGCGCCCAGGTGCCAGGTTGTCCAGTTCCTCGGGGTCGGCCGTCACGTCGAACAGTTGCGGCGGGTCCCCGTCGGCCACGATCGTCTTGAGGCCCCCGCGGTGCACCATGAACATCGGGGTGGTCGTGCCCTCGGCGTAGTACTCGCCGATCACCTCGTCGTGCCCGCCATCCCCTGCCAGGTGGGGGAGGAGCGACCGGCCGTCGATGGGGGTCGGGTAGTCGGGGCGATCGGAGGCGACGGCCGCCAGGGTCGGGCCCAGGTCGACCAGTGACACCGCCTCCTCGACTCGCCGCGGAGAGAATCGCGACGGGCTGTGCACGATGAGCGGCACCCTGACCGAACGCTCGAGAAAGGTCATCTTGAACCACAGGCCGCGCTCTCCGAGCATGTCGCCGTGGTCGGAGGTGAGGACCACGATCGTGTCCTCGCCTGACTCACGAACGGCCTGGAGCACCGACGCCACCCGCCGGTCGAAGTCGCTGACCGAGGCGTAGTAGGCGCGTCTGGCGGCGACGATCTGCTGCTCGGTGAGCTCGATGTCGGAGGCGCCGATCGCCCACCGCAGCCGGTCGCTGTGAGGGTCGCGGGGTGCCTGGTCGAACGACGTGATCGGGAGGTCGATGGCGTCGTCCGTGTAGAGATCCCACATCTCGGGGCGGGCGACGTAGGGGTCGTGCGGCTGGATGTAGGACACGGTCAGCAGGTAAGGCCGGTCGGGCCGGCGGGCCTGCTCGTAGATCCACCGCACTGCCCGAAACGTGACCTCGTCGTCATAGTCCATGTTGACCGCCGCCAGCGCCGG
>JBPEXB010000144.1:0-8728 GCA_052032125.1 Acidimicrobiia bacterium | reverse complement strand
CGTACGGCAGCCGGACCCCGTTGGCGTCGGTCTCGGAGAACTCGTCGTTGCGGACGAGCCGCAGGACCGTCCCTTCGGCGCTGTCGAACTCGTAGGGCCCGGCCGATGCCCACATCGCGTCGTTCCAGTCGGTCAGGAAACCGTCGACCGTCACGAGGTGCGAGGGCACCAGGCGCCGGAACAAGCCGGTCAGATCGAGGGTCGCCCTGATGAGCGTGAACTCGACCGCCGGGCCGTCCACCACCAACGAGCCGGGGACGATCAGGTCGTACGCGTCCACGACGTCGGGGAACACGCTGTCGCGGTGCGCCACGACGACCTCGTACGTGCGAAGGAAGTCGGCCCCGCTGACCGGCGTGCCATCCGACCACACGGCGCCGGCGGCGACCTCGACACGCACGGTCATCGACCCGTCGTCCTGCACCACCAGTCCCCCGTTCTCCGCGGTGGGCAGCTCGGCGATCACGCCAGGGATCAGATCGTGGGTCACCGCATCGAGCAGGAAGGCGCTGGCGGCCACCAACGGGGCGATCTCCGGCAGCGAACGATCGGAGCCCACCAAGTAGGGGTTCAGCGAGGCCTCGTCACCGACCAGGCCGACTCGCACGGTGCCGCCCCGGGCCGGGACCGGCGGACGTTCGTCGATCGTCGAGGATGACGAGCCGGGCGGGATCGACCCCAACGTCGTGGCAGTGAGGCTGGTCGCCGCCACCTCCTCGACCGGGTCGGGGCGGGTCATCAGCCACCAGGCGATGCCGAGCACGGCGAGGACCGAGGCAGCCGCCAGGGCGCGGAGGATCAGCGACCGGGTTCGGGAGGCGCGACTCGTCGGGCGGAGACGATGCACCGGGTGCGGTGGATCAGCTCCCGAGCAGGATGGCGAGGGCGATCGTGGTGACCGCGAAGACGATCGACGTGATGACCGTCAGCCGATCGAGGTTGCGCTCGGCCAGCGTCGAACCACCGAGCGAACCGCTCTGCATGCCGCCGCCACCGAACAGATCGCCCATGCCGCCCTTGCCCGAGTGAAGCAGGATGAGGAACACCAGCCCGATCGACACGAGCAGGTGGATCACCGTCAGGATGGCCGTGACGACATTCACGGATAGCGCCTTTCACAGGGGTGCGGTGGGGAGAAGTATCGCACCTGCACCAGGGGGGTCAAGTTCTCACCCCGCCTGACCGGCCACCTCGGCAGCTGCCGCGGCAGCCGCTTCCTCGTCGCCGAGGTAGTGGTCGGAGACGTGCTGATGCTCGTCGTCCAACTCGACCACCAGCGGGATGCCGGTCGGGATGTTGAGCTCGCTGATCTCGTCGTCGCCGATGTCCTTGAGGTGCTTGAGCAGCGCTCGCAGGCTGTTGCCGTGGGCGACCACCAACGGCCGGCCGCCGGCAGCGAGCTCGGGCACCAGCACCTCGTCCCAGTACGGGATCATGCGGTCCACCACGTCGGCCAGGCATTCGGTGCCGGGGAGGCCCTCGATCCCCTCGTAGCGCGGATCGAAGCGCGGGTGGCGGGGATCGTCCGACTCGAGGGCGGGCGGTGGCGTGTCGTAGCTGCGCCGCCACAGGAAGACCTGATCCTGACCGTGGCGCTCGGCGGTCTCCTTCTTGTTGAGGCCCTGGAGGGCGCCGTAGTGCCGTTCGTTGAGCCGCCAGTCTCGACGAACCGGCAGCCAGTGGAGATCCATGCGGTCGAGTGCCAGGTTGGCGGTCGAGATGGCACGGCGCAGGAGCGACGTGTGGACGAGATCGAACCGGAGCCCGGCCTCGGTCATCAGCAGTCCGGACTGCTCGGCCTCCTCGATGCCCTTGTCCGTCAGCGGGACGTCGGTCCAACCGGTGAAACGGTTCTCGAGATTCCAGGTGCTCTGGCCGTGGCGGAGCAGGACCAGCGTCGAGCCGCTCACTTCCAGTACCTCACGACCGCCGCGAAGGTGTCCGGGTCGAGCGAGGCGCCACCGACCAGCCCGCCGTCGATGTCCTTCTTCGCCATCAGCGCTGCCACGTTGCCCGGGTTCACCGAACCGCCATAGAGGATCCGCACGTGGTCGGCGGCGTCGGCGTGCATCCCGCGCACCTGCTCGCGGATTGCGCCGATGACCTCCTGGGCGTCGCCGGGATCGGCGTGCTTGCCGGTGCCGATGGCCCACACCGGCTCGTAGGCGATCACCATTCCCGCCACCGCGTCGGCCGAGAGCGTGCGCAGGCCGCCGGCGACCTGCGTCGACACGACCTGCGCCGTCTCCCCCGCCTCCCGCTGGTCGAGCGTCTCGCCGACGGCCATGATCGGCGTGATCCCGGCGTCGAGGGCGGCCCGCACCTTGCGGTTGACGATCGTGTCGTCCTCGCCGAAGTGCTGGCGGCGCTCCGAGTGGCCCAGGATCACGTACGAGACCGAGAGCTTGACGAGCATCATCGGCGAGATCTCTCCGGTGAACGCTCCCTCGGTCTCCCAGTGCATGTTCTGCGCAACGATCTCCAACGGCAGGTGGTCCAGCTCCACGACGGTCTGGACCGATCGCAAGGCGGTGAAGGGGGGCGCCACGCCGACGTCGACCCGATCGTGGTCCTGAGGGTCCAGCCGGTAGCTGAGCTTCTGCACCATCTGAATCGCATCGAGGTGCGAGGCGTTCATCTTCCAGTTGCCGACCATCAGCGGTTTGCGGCTCATCCGGCCCACCTTTCCAACGCCTTCACTCCCGGCAGGGTCTTACCCTCCAACAACTCGAGGCTGGCACCGCCGCCCGTGGACATGTGGGTCAGCTCACCTTCGAGGCCCAGCAGCCGCAGAGCGGCAACCGAGTCACCTCCCCCGGCGACGGTGAACCCCGGTGCGTCGGCGATCGCCTTGGCGACCGCCTCGGTGCCCGCCCGGAAGCGCTCCCACTCGAAGACCCCCATGGGGCCGTTCCAGAACACCGAGCCGGACCCGCGAATCCTGCGACCGAACCGCTCGGCGGTCTCGGGACCGATGTCGAGGCCCATCCATCCCGGCTCGATCGAGCGGACGTCGACCGTCTTGCGGGCGGCGTCCTCGGCGAACCGATCGGCCATGACCAGATCTCGGGGCAGGACGAGACGGTCACCGTGCTCGGAGCTGAGCAGGTCGCGCAGCGTCTCGATCTGGTCCTCCTCGACGAGCGACTCGCCGATCTCGAAGCCCTCGGCGGCGAGCAGCGAGAAGCACATACCGCCGCCCACCAGCATCGAGTCGACCAACGGGAGCAGCGCCTCGATCACCGGCAACTTGTCGGAGATCTTGGCTCCGCCGAGCACCACCGTGTAGGGCCGGGGCGGATTGACGCGCAGCTTGGAGAGCGCCTTCAGCTCGGCGACCAGCAGCGGGCCGGCGGCCGACCGGAGCACGTCCGCCACCCCCGCCGTCGAGGCGTGAGCACGATGAGCGGTCCCGAAGGCGTCGAGCACGAACACTTCGGCGAGGTCTGCCAGCGCCTGCGCCAGCTCCGGATCGTTGTCGGTCTCACCCGGCTCGAACCGTGTGTTCTCGAGCAGGATGACGTCACGGGCGGCAGCGTCGGCCACCAGCTTGCGTGCGTGCTCTCCGACCACGTCCTTCGCGCAGCGGACTTCGAAGCCGCCGAGGCTCGCCAGGGCTTCGCCGACCGGTGCCATCCGCAGGTCCTCGACGACTTCGCCCTTCGGCCGCCCGAGGTGGCTGCACACGATCACGGTGGCGCCGGCAGCCCGCAGCCGCTCGATGGTCGGCAGCGCCGCCCGGATCCGGAAGTCGTCGGTGACTGCTCCGTCCTCCAGCGGCACGTTGAGATCGCTCCGCAACAAGACCTTGCGGCCCCGAACTCGAAGATCGTCGAGCGTGAGGTAGAGAGGCATCAGGCTCCTGTGGGCGTCAGGCCAGGGCCGCCAGGGCCCTCGTCAGCTTGCCAGGGTCGTGAGCGGGCCAGTCCGCCTCGTCGAGCAGCAGGTCGGTGTGGTGCACCTTCCAGGCGTGCTGCCCGGCCTCGGCGGAGTCGATCTCCAGCGGATCGACGCCGGTGATCGGGCCCACCGGACCCTGGTGGGCGAGGATGGTACCGCCGCGCCGCAGGCCGGAGAATTCGAGCAGCGCCCGGAGATGCTCGATGCCGGACATGCCCCAGGTCTCCCCGTCCTGGGTCGTCAGGTTGAGGACGTAGACCAACTCGGCACGCGAGGCGTCGATCGCCTCCGCCACGCCCGGCACCACCAGGCACGAGAGCACCGACGTGTACAGCGAGCCGGGACCGAGCACGATCTGGTCGGCGAGGCCGATCGCCTCGAGCACCAGCGGGTTGGCGGCCGGTCGGGGCTCGAGGATCAGCTCCTCGACCCTGCCCCGGCGGCGCCCGATCGCCACCTGGCCGGCCACCAGCTCACCTTCGATGCGGGCCCGCAGACGGAGCGACTCCCGGGCGACCGGGATGATCCGGCCCCGAGCGCCCAGCAGGTAGGCGGCGGCCAGGAGGGCCTGTTCGAAGTCGCCGAGCTCGTCGGTGAGGGCGGCGAGGATGAGGTTGCCGAGCGAGTGACCGGCGACGTCGGTGTCGTCGAAGCGGTAGTCGAAGAGCCGCCGCCAGACCGTGTCGTCGGGACTGAGTGCCAGCAGGCCCCTCCGCATGTCCCCGGGCGGCAGGATGTCGAGGGCGGTCGTCAGCCTGCCAGACGAGCCTCCGTCGTCGGCGACCGTCACCACACCGGTCACCCGCTGGGCATACGAGCGGGCGGCCGCCAGGACCATCGACAGCCCGTGGCCCCCTCCCACCGCCACCAGGTCGGGGCCGGTCGAGCGGAGCAGCGGCGACAGCGCCGCGCCGTCGGCCGGTGGCGGCCAGCTGGTCATCGATCGGCGTCCCGATGCCGGACCGTGGCGCGATACCCCTGATCGCTGAGCCATGCGCCGAGATCCTCGGCGAACGCCACCGAGCGGTGGCGGCCGCCCGTGCAGCCGATGCCGATGCTCACATAGGACTTGCCCTCGTCGCGGAAGCGGGGAATCAGGAAGCTCAGCAGGTCGTGCAGGTGCTCGTTGAAGGTGGTGGCGTCGTCGTGAGAGAAGACGTAGTCGCGCACCGGCTGGTCGCGACCGGTCTTGGGACGCAGCTCGGGGATCCAATGGGGATTGGGCAAGAACCGGACGTCGAACATCAGGTCGACGTCACGAGGGGCGCCGTTCTTGAAGCCGAAGGAGGCGACCGCCACCCGCATGGGCCGGGCGGCCGACAGCTCGTCGAACTGCCGCTCGATGCGCTGACGAAGCTCGTGGACGTTGGTCTCACTGGTGTTGAGGTAGATCTCCGCCGAGGCCCGAAGCTCGGTCATCATCTCTCGCTCGGCTGCGATCGACTCGGCCAGCGTCTCACCGTCGACCGGATGCGGCCGTCGGTGCTCCTCGTAGCGGCGGATCAGGACGTCGTCGTCGGCGTCGAGGAAGATCACGGTCACCGCGATGCCGGTCTTCTCCAGCTCGGCGATGGCCGCTTCCAGCTCGGGCACCGGGAATCCCCCGCGAGTGTCGACCACGACCGCCAGCCGGCGCGGGGTGTCGAGCAGGTCGTTGAGATCGACGACGTTGCGCAGCAAGCCGGGCGGCAGGTTGTCGATGACGTAGAACCCGAGGTCCTCGAGCACCTTGGCGCCGGTGGAGCGCCCGGCACCCGACAGGCCCGTGAGCACCAGGAGCTGGGGCAGGTCGCCGGGGGCCGGCTCAACCGGCGGAGTCGCGATGTCGTCAGCCATGCAGGGCAGCGTAGAGATTCTCGGCCACCGTGCGAGGGACGACGTCGGCGAGCCGATCCACTTCGGCCGCCCGCAGCTGCTTGACCGAGCCGAACTCGCGGATCAGCGCCTTCTTGCGAGTGGGGCCGATGCCTTCGACGTCGTCGAGGATCGAGTCGATCATGCGCTTGCCGCGCAGCTGCCGGTGATAGGTGACGGCGAAGCGGTGTGCCTCGTCACGGACCCGCTGCAGCAGGTGAAGAGCCGGTTCGTCGCGGGGGATCCGGACCGGGTGGGGCTGGCCGGGAACGTAGACCTCCTCCATCCGCTTGGCCAGGCCGACCACCGGGATGTCGAGCTCCAGCTCGTTGAGGACCTTCACCGCCCGACCGAGCTGGCCCGGACCGCCGTCGATGAGCACCAACGACGGTGGATAGGAGAACTTGCCGCGCTCGCTGACCGGCTTGTCGAGCTCGGCGAGGTAGGCGGTGAAGCGGCGGCGGATCACCTCCTCCATCGACGAGAAGTCGTCCTGGCCGTCGACGGTGCGGATCCGGAAGCGCCGGTAGTGGCCGCGCCGGGGGGCGCCGTCCTCGAGCACCACCATCGAGGCCACCGTGTGGCGGCCCTGCATGGTGGAGATGTCATAGGCCTCGATCCGCAGCGGCGGGTCGGGCAGGTCGAGGGTGTCCTGGAGGCTGCGGAGGTCCCGTGCCCGGGCGTTGTGGTCCGATTGGCGCTTGAGCCGGTGGCGAACGAAGGCCTCCTTGGCATTGGCCTTGGCGGTCTTCATCAGGCGCCGCTTGGCGCCCCGCTGCGGAACCCGGATCGTGACCTTGGCGCCCCGCCGCTGACCCAGCAGCTCGGCCCACGGCTCGTGGTCGGGCGGCAGCTCCTCGACGAGCACCTCTTTCGGAGGAGGCGACGTCTCGGTGTAGAGATCACGCAGGACGGTGGCGACCAGCTCGCCGGTGGACAGGTCCTCGACCTTGTCGATGACGGTTCCCAGCCGGCCGATGATGCGGCCGTTGCGCACCTTCAGCACCTGCACCGACGCCTCCAGATCGTCGTCGTCCAGGGCGATGAGGTCGAAGTCCTCGGGCCGGTCGGTGACCACCTCCTGGCGGGCCACGGCCTTGCGGACGTCGGAGATCTGGTCACGCACCCGGGCCGCCCGCTCGTACTCGAGCTCGTCGGCGGCGGCATGCATGTTGGCGGTCAGCCGCTCCAACAGCTCCTCGGCGCTGCCGGTGAGCACCGCCGCCATGCCATCGACGTATTCGGCGTAGGTCTCGGGGTCCACGAACCCGACACACGGCGCCGAGCACTTCTCGATGTCGTACTCGATACACGGCCGACCCTTCAGCTCGTGGCGGCGGAACACGGCGTCGGAGCAGGTGCGGATCGGAAGCGATTTGAGCAGCAGGTCCAGCGTGTTGCGGATCGCATAGGCGTGGGCGAACGGACCGAAATACTGGGTGCCCTTCTTGCGAGAGCCGCGCATGACCCGCGCCCGCGGCCACTCGTCGGAGCGGGTGATCGCCAGGTAGGGGTACGACTTGTCGTCACGCAGCCGGATGTTGAAACGCGGGAGGTGCTCCTTGATGAGGGAGTACTCCAGGAGCAGGGCCGCCACCTCGGACTCGGTGACGATCCAGTCGATGGTCTCAGAGGCGTCGACCATCGCCTGGGTGCGGGGCGGCAGGTCCTTGGTGAAGTAGGAGGCCACCCGCTTCCGGATCGACTTGGCCTTGCCGACATACATGACCTGGCCATGGCGGTCGCGCCACAGGTACGCGCCGGGCGCGTCGGGGATCTCGGCGGTGTCGGGTCGTTGCACGGGCGGGCTCCTCCCCCGCGAGGCTACCGGGTGCCTGTGATACGGAAACAGCCCCGCTATGGCAGCCGGCGCCAGCGGAGTGCCATCAGATGCGGGATCTGACCGTGTTTGGCGAGCAACGCATCGCGCTCGGCGGCCGCCTCCCCCACCCCCTGTTCCCGGACCTCCTCCAACGACCAGCCGGCGGCCGCCGCCTCGGTGAGGAGCTGTCCGATCGGCCGGTGGACGAACTCCACCGTCGTCTCGCCGGCCGGCTCGCGGGTCGAGCCGGGCCGCAGGTAGTCGCCGAACCGCCAGAACAGCTCCCCGTCCGTGGGATCGAGCACCGGTCCCGAGGACGGCGCCGTGTACACCGGGTGGTTCACGACCGCCGCCAGGAAGCCGCCCGGGCGGACGACCCGGGCCGACTCGGCGAAGAACGTCTGGGCGTCGGCCACGTGCTCCAGCGCCAGCACCACGTAGCAGCCATCCACGGACCCGCCTGCCACACAGCCCAGCTCGGGGAGGCGGGCGAGGACCACCGGGTGCCGGCGGGCGGCGATGGCCGCCAGCTCGCGGTTGACGTCGACGCCGACCACAGTGGCCCCCCGTTGCGCCACGAGGCCCTGGACCCGACCCTCGCCGCAGCCCAGGTCGAGGAGCCGCAACCCTTCGACCTGCGGCAGGACCGCCAGGAAGAGCGGGATCACCTCCTCTGCGTAGGCGGGCTCGTCGATCTCCTCCAGCCACCAATCGGTGAGCCCGGTCCACTCGTCCATAACCTCAATCACTCTCGACGGAGCGTCGACACAATAGGATGTCGCTCATCCCGGCCGATCCCGTGACCAGCGGACGCCAGCGGCGCGTCGGGCGGTCCGCCCTCTTCGTTCCCCTCCTGTGGGCAGTGGCGGCGATGGCACTCGGCACCGCCCTGCAGGTCCAGCACGTGGCCGCGATCGGCTCGTGGGAAGGCACGCTGCGCGTGGGTGCCGAGTCGCCGGCCCGGCCCTTCATCGCCGCCGACCTCGGTGAGGACCCGCCGGTGACCGACGGCCTCGGGCACGACGGGTACTGGTATTACCTCTCGGCCGCCGATCCCCTGGCGCTCGATGACGATCGCCACGTCGCCTACCTGGGGTATCGCCACCGGCGTCTTCTGGGTCCGCTGATCGCGGGTGCCGGAGGCCTGCTCCC
>JBPEXB010000143.1:0-1898 GCA_052032125.1 Acidimicrobiia bacterium | reverse complement strand
ATGACGGCGATCATCAGTGCCGCCGCCAGCGTGAAGCGCAGGGTGGCGCCCCAGAAGGGCTCGAGTTCCTGATTGCTGAACCGCACTCCTACCGCGTTGCCTCCGGCGGCGGCGGAATAGGCCACGAACAAGAGCAGGGCCACCGATGGGGACGAGCGCGCCACCGGCGGACACTACGGATCGAGTGGTCCCGGTGCGGCCGTGACCGCTGTTCGGGCGGCTACTCCTCCGGGACTCGGGTCACGCCGACAGTGGTCGGGTTGAGGTCGAGGACCTGCACCGCCCAGTCGCCGTGGTTGGTCCACGAGCCCAGCCTGCTGTCGTCGTCACCGCCCTCGAAGCTCGGCTCACCGAGGGCGTCGGTGTAGAACTCGATGGCGTCGTCGTAGGACAGCGAGGTCTCGAAGGTGGCCACCTCGAGCCCGGCGATGTCGACCACTTCACCGCCGATGATGCCCGGGACGACGAGGTCGTCGGGGAAATCCGACGGCAAGTCGGAGGTCGAGAAGTCGGTGGGCAGGATGCCTTCGCTGCTGCCCCCGTTGCCGTTGCCGTTGCCGTTGTCGGAGCCGGCATCGTCGCCGCCCCCGCACGACACCGCCACCAGCGCCAGCACCACCATGAGCCATCGGACCGATCGCATGGAGTCGCCCTTTCCCTGGTCAGATCGGGCGAAGCTACACGGCGCCGATCAGTCGATGAGGTCTTCGGGAGTGATCGAGACCGTGGCCGGCCCGAGGTCGCATGTCAGCGCCTCGTTGGCTCGGTACTCGGTCACGTGGCGGTAGGCGCCGTCCTCGAGACGATGGGCGATCACCACCGGCCCTTCCGGATCGACGATCCAGTAGTGCCGAAGCCCGGTGGTTGCGTACTTGCGAGCCTTGCGGATCATGTCGGCGGCCCGATCCGACGACAGTATTTCGACGGCCAGATAGGGAACGTCCAGGAGGCGGGTGCCGTCCTCGGGAACGTCGACGACCATCACATCGGGGACGAACTCGTCGGCGGTCGGCTTCCAGCCCCAGCCCTCGATCGCCACGATCCCTGCAGGCAGTTGAGGATCGAGCAGGTTGGCGATCCGGCGTGCGATCTGCTGGTGGCGGAACGTCGGTGCCGCCGACATCACCAGCGCACCATCGATGTACTCGCCGCCCCGGATCTCGCCGAGCGCCTCGTACTCCTCCCACGACATGGGGACCCGATCGCCCGGCTTGAAGGTCGTCTCCATCTCATACACCGTACACCCCTGGTCGTTGGTGGATTCAGGGTGCCGGTGCGGTGTGACACGAGGGCGCGGCACGCCGTTGGAGTGGGTGCCTACGCCTCAGCCAAGTCCACACGCGCGGGAAGGGCCAGAGCGGCTGTTCTTCGTCCCGGCCGATGATCAGGCCTCGAGGAACCTCATCACCCGGGAGGCGATGTCCTGTGGGTCGCCCAGCCAGGGGGCGTGGCCGGCCTCCAAGACCTCGACGCTTGCAGCGGGGAGGGCGGCCGCCACCTGCTCGACGGCGGTGCCGGCGTCGACCGGATCCCCGGTACCCCAGAGGAGCAACACCGGGTTGGTGACCCGGGCGAGTGCCTCAGCGGAGATTCGATGCTGGGGCCGGAATCCGGCCAGACCGCGGATCATCGAACTCAGCTCCTCGCCGGCGACCTGGCCGGCGATCGGATCAGCACCGGCCGCCACCATGACATCCACCAGGCGAGGGTGCCCGCCGATGGTGTCGCCTTCACCCATCGATGTCATCATGGCGCGCACCGACTTGGGTGATGGGTCGGGCATGACCTTGCCGAGGAGCGTGCCCAGGCCCGGCGTCGACATGAGCCGTAGAGGGACGGGAGGTTGGGTGCCCGGCAGCAGGGGAGTGACGCCCGCCAGCACGATCCGCCCGACCCGC
>JBPEXB010000142.1:0-3206 GCA_052032125.1 Acidimicrobiia bacterium | reverse complement strand
GTACTCGGTACTCGGTACTCGCTACTCCGCTGAGCTCGGCGTCAGCTGAGCTCAGCGGTGGCGAAGAGCACGTGGAACGGGACGCAGTAGATCACCACGGTGAACTCGTCGGGCAGCTCGTAGTCGGCGGGCAGGTCGTAGTTGAGCGACCCGACGTTGCCGCGCAATGGGCCGAGATCGAGGTAGCCGGGCGCCTTGACGTCGTCGCGTCCCTCCACCCCGACGACCGGCGTGATGATCACGTGGAGGTCGGGACCGTTGGTCACGTCGATGTCCTCGAGCCGCAGGATCCTCGAACCGTCGGCCAGCTCGTAGACGGTGGCATCGCCTGAGCCCTGATGGAAGGAGTCGGCGCCCATGAGCGAGCCGGTCGCCAGCGCCACTGGCTCGTCTTCCGGCATCGTCTCCTCGGCCGAGGTGTCGGTCTCCTCGGCCTCGAGCATGGTGGCTTCGACCTGTTCGGCGGTCATGTCGTCGGGGATCTCCGCAGCGGCGGCCCGCGGGAACGCCTCGTCGACGACCGTGTCGAACAGCAGCGGCGACCCGAGCCACCAGGCGAACGCCAGCAGGGGGATGGCGATGACCACGGCGGCGATCTGCACGGGCCTGCGCTTGTAGAACGGTTGGGACATGGCGTGCTCCTCCATTTGCGCCGACGGAGCGGCCGGCTCCGTCACAGTGTCACCTGCCCGAACATTGGCTGCCTGCACGGTTCTTCCGCGATGGCGCGAAACAGCCGCGAAACTCCTGTCTCAGCCTCCCGCTCCGCCGGTGAAGTTCCACGTGGCGAGGTGCATCGACGGCACGTTGGTGAAGCCGGCGCCGAACTCGGAGTCAGCCAGGCGCGCCGACGACTCGATGCCCCGGATCTGGCCGGGAGCCAAGGCCTCGAGCAGCCCCTGGGTGAATCGAAGGTTGGTCACGGCGCCGGTCACCGCCCCGTTCTCGATCATGAACGTCCCGTTGCGGGTGAGGCCGGTGAAGCCCATGGACAGCGGGTCGAGTACCCGGCAGTAGTTGAACTCGGTCACCAGCAAGCCTCGCTCGACCGACCCGATCAGCTCGTCGCGTGAGCGGTCACCCGGATCCACGAACAGCTGCAACGGGATGGGGCCTGAGCGGCGCCCGGCGCCGGGAAGGGCATTGCCGGTCGAGGTGACGCCGAGCCTCGCGGCGGTGGATCGGTCGTGGACGTGGCCAACGATCACGCCGTCCTCCACCAGCTCGGTCCGTTGCACCGGCGTGCCGTCGGCATCGAAGGGTGCCCCGATGGCCTCGGGGTGGAGTCCATCGTTGCGGAGCTGCAACGACGGGTCGAAGGGGTCGGCACCCAAGCGCGCGAAGGAGTGTCCCTCGGCGACCGCCAGGCCGTTGAACCCGTAATACCCGAGGAAGAGTGCCACGGTGCCGACGGCATTGGGCTCCAGCACCACCTCGTAGCGGCCCGGCTTGAGGTCGAAAGCGTCCTCCGATGCCCTGGCCTTCGAGGCCGCCTGGCGCCCGGCGGCCTCGCCGTCGAGGTCGGCGAGCGCCTTCGATGCTTGATGGCCCTTGCCGGCAGAGCTGTCCGTCTGGTGGATCCCGTCGACGACCGCCCTCGTGAACTCAGCAGATGCCATCTGGCCTTCCGAGTTGCCGAACGCCACCTGCCACTCGATGGTCTCGCAGTAGCCGGCGGCCACCAGGCCTTCGCCGGCGTCCACGAACTGGCGGACGATCTCGGCCCGATCGGCGGGAGCCGCGTCGGCGGTCGACCGATGATGGTGGTCGAGCGACGGCGTTTCGGCCGGCGGGGCGAAGCCCGGGAAGTGCTCGTCCACCGGCGAGGCAGCCGCGGCCGCCAGCGTCCGTTCGATGAGGGCACCGACACCGTCGTCGGTCGTCACACGGCTGGCGCCTCGGGCCAGCCTCCCGTCGGCGAAGAGCCCGAGGTGCACGGTCGTGACGTCCTCGGCGACGTTCTGGTGGATGAACGAGTTGGCGAAACGGGTCAGGGCACTCGACTCGCGCGTGACCACCACCTCGGCTGCGGCCCGATCGCCCACGCGTTCCAGGACCCGATCGCGCACCTCGACAGGGGTCACGTGGCGACCCCGATCCGCACGTCACGAAACCGCGCAGGAGCTGCGCTGTGCCCGGTGTGTCCCACCTGGACGGGCTGGCCCTTGCCGCAGTTCGGCGTGCCCCAGTGCACCAGCTCGTCGCCGCCGGCGAGCATGTCGAGCGAGCCCCAGAACTGCGGAGTGATCCCCGTGTAGGTCGGGTTCTTGAGCATCCGGCCCCTGCGCCCGTCCTTGATCTCCCAGCCCACCTCGCAACCGAACTGGAAGTTGAGCCGGCGGTCGTCGATCGACCAGGACCGGTTGGTCTCCATGTACACGCCGTTGCGCGTCTCGGCGATGATCTCGTCGAGCGACGAGTCGCCCGGGAGCAGCCCGACGTTGGTCATGCGGACCATGGGGAGGCGACCCGGCCCATCGGCTCGCACCATGCCTCCCGGTGGCAGTCCGGCGATGGCGGCCGAGTCACGGCCGGACAGGACACCTACCCACACCCCGCGATCAACGATGTCGACCCGCTGCGCAGGCGTCCCCTCGTCGTCGAACCCGAACGTCCCGAGAGCCCCGGGAAGGGTTGCGTCGGCGGTGATGTTCATCAGCTCGGAGCCGTAGCGCAGCTCGCCGAGGTGGGCCAGATCGAGGAACGACGTGCCGGCGAACGCCGCCTCCCAGCCGAGGATGCGATCGAGCTCGATGGCGTGGCCGACCGACTCGTGGATCTGGAGGGCGAGCTGGCTCCCCTCGAGGATGAGATCTCGCTCGCCCTCCGGACAGATGTCGGCAGTCAGCAGAGCGACGGCCTCGGCGCCCACCCGCGGTGCATGGTGGAGGAAGTCGAAACCCTGGATGACCTCGTAGCCGCCGGTGTGGAACTGGCCGAACGACTGCGGATAGGACCGCACTTGCGAATCCGCCTCGCCGATGGCCAGTGCCGAGATCCCTCCCCCGGCCTCGACGAGATGCTGGTGGATGGTCGAGCCCTGCGACGACACGAACCACTTGTCCGTGTCCCAGAACGACATGAGGCCGCTGGCCAGCGCCACCCCATCCTGCGCCTGCATGCGCTCGGTGGCGGCGACCACCAGATCGATCTTCTCGGTGAGGGAGACGGTCCTCGGATCGATGACATGAGGGGTCTCGTAGGTG
>JBPEXB010000141.1:0-18386 GCA_052032125.1 Acidimicrobiia bacterium | reverse complement strand
GCGTGTGAATGTCAACGGTGCGCTCGGTGGTGCGGGCCCCCATTGCACGAGGCACGCCAGGACGCCCCTGGGGACTGGAGACTGGAGACTCACACCGACCCAGGCCGCTTGCGATAGCGTCGAACCATGAATGTTCGCCGGACCGATGTCGTCATCGTGGGCGGGGGGCCGGTGGGGTTGGGGCTGGCGATCGAGCTGGGTCGACACGGGATCGACGTCGTCCTCCTGGAGAAACACGAGCAGCTGCACGCCATCCCCAAAGGCCAGAACCTGACGCAGCGCACGATGGAGCACTTCCGGGCCTGGGGGGTCGAGGAGGCGGTTCGGGCGGCTCGAGAGATGCCACCCGGGTACCCGGCCGCCGGCGTCAACGCCTACGGCACTCTGCTCAGCGGCTACGCCCAGCCGTGGTTCCGCCGCAGCCAGGTGGCCGACTTCTACCACGCAGCCAATGAGCGACTGCCGCAGTACCGGACCGAGGACGTGCTGCGCCAGAGGGTGGCCGAGTTGGGCTCGGTCGAGACGCACTTCGGTGTGGCTGCCGAGTCGATCGCACAAGGTCGTGAGTCGGCCGTGGTGCGCGCCGGGGATCTCACGGTGGAGTCTCGTTACGTCGTGGGTTGCGATGGCTCCCGCTCCCTCGTCCGCAGCGAGGCCGGCATCACCGAGACCACAACAGACCACGACCGCCGGATGGTGTTGCTCGTCTTCCGCTCCCGCCAGCTCCACGAGCTCTTGGAGCGAGCGTTCGGCGAGGCGTCCTTCTTCAACGTGCTCGATCCGAGCCTGGATGGCTACTGGCGGTTCCTGGGCCGGGTCGATGTGGGTGAGCGTTGGTTCTTCCACGCCCCGGTGGCCCTCGACGCCTCCATCGACTCGATCGACCCCCACGAGATCCTGACCGAGACGGTCGGAGCCGACTTCGAGGTCGAGGTCGACCACGCCGGCTTCTGGGACCTTCGCATCGCCGTCGCCGACACCTATCGCGCCGGGCGGGTGCTCATCGCCGGTGACGCCGCTCACAGCCATCCTCCCTACGGCGGCTATGGCATCAACACCGGGTTCGAGGACGCCCGCAACCTGGGGTGGAAGCTCCGGGCGGAACTCGAGGGGTGGGGCGGGCCGCAGCTGCTGGACTCCTACACCGCCGAGCGCCGGGACGTCTTCGTCTCGACCGCCCAGGATCTGATCGAGGCGTTCATCGCTCGTGATCGCGCCTTCATCGCCGCCCACGATCCCCAACGCGACCGGGAGGACTTCGAACGAGCCTGGGAGGCCCGGCGATCGAGGTCGGTCGGGGTCACCGACTACGTGCCCCACTACTCGGGCTCTCCCATCGTGCTCGGGCCGCCCGATGCCCGCTCGGGGGCGGTGGGTGAGCACACCTTCGAGGTGCGGCCCGGCCATCATCTGGCCCCCCGGAGATCGAAGAGCGGCGCGGCGATCCGCCCGAGCGACTCGGCCTTCCTGCTCGTGGCAGGCGATGAGCACGACGAGGCATCCTGGGTGGCGGCGGCGCACGAGTGGGGTGTGCCGCTCGAGGTGGTCCGAGACGGGTTCACCGGAGAGACCACCGACTCCGGAGCCGAACGCTTCCTGGTGCGACCGGATGGGTTCGTTGCCTGGGTCGACGACGGCTCCAGCGGTCCGGCCGACGTGCTGCGGACCGCCACCGGTAGGTTGGAGCCAGTCGCCTGAGGAGGTGCCCATGGCAGGTGCATTTCGCGCAGATCATGTCGGGAGCCTGTTGCGGCCTGCGACCGTGCTGGAGGCGAGGGCCCGGCACCGATCAGGGGAGATGTCCGACGAGGAGCTGCGGGCCGTCGAAGACGAAGCGATCCGCGCCGCCGTCCAGCGAGCGGAGGGCGTCGGGCTGAGCGGCATCACCGACGGTGAGTTCCGGCGCACCTGGTTCCACGTGGACTTCCTGGAGCATCTCGATGGCGTGACGGTGTCGGAAGGGAAGTTCCTCGCCAGCTTCCGGCGCGACGACGGGACGACCGTCGACATGACACCACCGACGATGTCGGTCGAAGCTCCGATCCGGCGCACCCATTCGATTCAGGGCGACGACTTCGACTTCCTGGCGTCCGTCGTCACTCGCACCCCGAAGGTGTCCATCCCGGCGCCTTCGATGCTGCACTTCCGGGGCGGCCGGGAGGGCATCAGCAAGGACGTCTACCCGGAGCTCGACGACTTCTTCGACGACCTGACCGCCGCGTATCGCGAAGAGATCGCCGACCTGGCCGACCGGGGATGCCGGTACCTCCAGCTCGACGACACCAACCTCGCCTACTTGTGCGACCCCGAGGTGAGAGCTCGCACCGCCGAGCGGGGCGACGACCCCGACGAGCTGGTGCACCTCTACGTGAAGCTCGTCAACGACTCGATCCGTGATCGTCCCGACGACATGACCATCGGGATCCACCTGTGTCGGGGCAACTACCGGAGCTCATGGGTCACCGAGGGCGGCTACGACCCGGTCGCCGAGATCATGTTCCCCGGCATGAATGTGGATGCCTTCTTCCTCGAGTACGACGACGAGCGGTCCGGCGACTTCGCGCCGTTGCGGTTCGTGCCCGAGGACAAGATGGTGATCCTCGGCATCATGAGCTCCAAGCACCCCGAGGTCGAGTCGGCCGACGAGGTCAAGGCCCGTATCGAAGACGCCGGCCGGCGCATCGACCTCGATCAGTGCGGCTTGAGCCATCAGTGCGGCTTCTCGTCGACCGTCGAGGGCAACGAGCTGACCGAGGACGATCAGTGGCGCAAGCTGGAGCGGGTCGTCGAGGTCGCCTCCGACGTGTGGGGGTACCAACCGCAGTCGCCAAACTGACGACTGTCGACTGAAGACTGTGGACTGAAGACTGGCCTAGTGGCCGGTCGCCTCCACCCACGCAGGGCGGTGGGCCAGCACCTGGAGCTCGGTGCTCTCCTCGACGGCCACCCAGCCGTGACCCCGACCCAGCCCCGACTGCTTGAAGCCTCCGAACTCCATCGCCACGTCCGACGCTCCGACCCGGTGGACGTTGACGAACACGGTGCCCGCCTCGATCTGCCCGGCGACGGTGAACGCGTGGTCGACGTCCTCGTCCCATACGGATGCGGCCAGGCCGAACTCGGAGTCGTTGGCCAGGGTCACCGCTTCCTGTTCGTCGTCGAAGGACAGGATCGGCACCGTCGGCCCGAACTGCTCACAGCGGACCAGCTCGTCGCCCGGGCCCAGGCCGGTCACCACCGACGGCAGCACGAACCATCCGTCCGACCCGTTGGCGGCGACTCGGCCGAGCGTCTCGACCTCGCCCCCGGCCCGTCGCGTCTCGTCGAGCAGGTCGTGGACGAACCGGTACTGCGCCTCGTTGTTGAGCGGGCCCATCGTCACATCGGGTTCCAGTCCGTCACCGACGACCAGCTGGTCGACCGCCTCCGTGAAGCGCGTCACGAACTCCGGGTAGTGAGAGCGGTGGACGTAGATCCGCTTGATGTTGTAACAGATCTGCCCGCTGCCGGCGTAGACGCCCCGGACGAACTCGGAGATGAGGCGGTCGGACAGCGACGCCCCTTCCAGGACGATGGCCGGATCGTTACCTCCCAGCTCGAGGCCGATGTTCTTGACCGTGTCGGCGGCGTCCCGCATGAGCTGCTTGCCGGTCTCGGTCGAGCCGGTGAACCGGATCCCCCGCACCGCTGGATGGCGTGCCAGCGCCGCGCCGACCTCCGAGCCGGAACCCGGCACCACGTTGAGCACCCCTGGCGGCAGGTGCTCGGCCAGCACTGCCAGGGTGTCGCCGAGGGCCAGCGGGGCGTAGCTGGGAGGCTTGACCACCACGGTGTTCCCGGCGAGCAGCGAGGGAGCGATCATGAGATACGCCAGGTAGACGGGGGCGTTCCAGGGCACGATCACGGCGACCGGGCCCATCGCCTTGCGGCGTCGCTCGATCCGGCCGAGCTCGTCCTCGGTCACGTCGGAGCTGTCCAGACGCCCGGCGAGCCCGGCGTAATAGCGGAGGATCTTCGGCGCTCCGCCGACATCGTGGGTCGCCTCGGCGAGCGTCTTGCCGTTCTCGCGGGTGAGCAGCCGAGCTCGATCTCCGTTGCCGTCCTCGATGGCACTGGCGGCCGCCAGCATCACCTCGGCTCGCTGGGAGGCGGTGAGCCCGGACCAGGCGCGGAAGGCCCGCCGGGCGGCGTCGACGGCGGCCGACGCATCGTCGGCGTCGCCGACGGCGAAGCGGCCGACGACCTCACCCTTCCGGGCCGGGTTGGACACCACGCGAGCGTCGTTCGGGTCGAACCGCCGGCGCCCGTCGATCAGGATCGGAGCGTCCATGGCCCGACACTAGAGGGGCCCTTGCGAACACGCACCGGCCCGCGTCGATAGGATCGGCGCAGCCCGCGGCGCGGGTGACGGGCCGACTGGAGGAGGTAACCGTGAAGCGCGCATCAGGTCTCTGGCGTGTCGCCTTGCTGCTCACTGTGTTCGCGATGATCGCCGCTGCGTGCGGCTCCGACTCGGGGACGGACGATACGGAACCCACGACGGCGGCCACGACCGCCGCCACCACCGCGGCGACCACCGCCGCCACGACCGCCGCCACGACCGCCGCCACGACGGCGGCGACGACCGAGGCGACCGAGGCGCCGAAGGACTACGGCGAGGCCGTGACCCTGACGCTCGGCCACCCCTTCCCGGAGCAGCATCCGATCCATCAGAACGCCTGGCAGCCGTGGGCCGATGAGGTCAACGCGGCCACCGATGGTGCCGTGACGATCGAGATCGTGGCCGGTGGGGGCCTGGCGGCGCTTCCGGCCACCTACGACAACACGGTGATCGGTGGCCAGGACATGGGGTGGGCGCTGCACGGCTACCACGCCGGTGTGTTCCCGGTGACGGAGATCATGGACCTGCCGTTCCAGTTCACCTCGGCCCAACAGGCCACCGCCACGATGTGGGCGCTGCACGACGAGTTCCCGGCGCTGCAGGGTGACTACGCCAACGTGAAGATGCTCGGGTTGTGGACCCACGAGGTCGGCGACCTGTTCTTCAACTCCGAGCCGGTGACGACACTCGAACAACTGGACGGGCTGAACATCCGCTTCTCGAACGGAGCGATCAGCCGCTTCTTCGAGCTGGCCGGCGCCAGCCCCGTGGGCATGGGCGCCCCGGCGCTCTTCGATGCTCTGAGCACCGGCGTGATCGACGGCATGGCGACGGCCACCTCGGCGCTGCAGAGCTTCGGCCTCTACCCGGTGGTCGATTACATCACCCGCTGTGACTGCTTCGTCGGCAGCCAGTACCTGGTGATGAACCTCGACACGTGGAACTCGCTCACGCCGGACACCCAGGAGGTCATGGAGACCCTGGCCCGGCAGTACTCGATGACGGCCGCCGAGGTGTACGACGGCCTCTACACGGCGATCACGGCGCGGGCACTCGAGGAGGGCGTCGAGGAGCTCTTCCTCACCGACGAGGAGAAGGCCCGATGGGTGGAGCTCGGCAACCAGGTGATCGACGAGTGGATCGCCGAGCGGGAGGCCGAGGGCGTGCCTGCCCAGGAGATGTTCGATCGCCTGCAGGAGCTGAACGCCGCGTACACCGGCTGATCGATCGGTGCGGTGGGGCGGGTGTCGCCCGCCCCACCGCCCACTCGAGGACGGCGGGGTCACCCGGGCAGGGTCTCGCCACCGGCGAGGAGGGAGACCCTGACACCACGAGCTGAAGACCCGGCCGGCCACGGGGCTGCCGCGCGCGGTGCCCTGCGCGGCATCGGTGTGCTCCGTCGTTTCAACCTCTGGCTGCACTACGCCGCCGGCGTGGCGCTGACGGCGATGCTGGCGATCCAGGTCGCCAACATCATCGGCCGCAAGTTCTTCGACTGGCCGGTGGTGGGCACCGTGGAGCTGACCAGGATGCTCCTCGCCGTCGTGGTGTTCCTCGGGCTCGCCCACTCCGAGGACCTGGGCGACCACATCACGATCGACATCATCTACGTGCGGTTGGGACGCCGCATGCGGGCGGCCTTCAACGTCTTCGCCAACACCCTCAGCGTGGCGATCGTCGGGCTGATGGCCTACCAGCTGTACGACTACACGTTGTTCACCCGGGGCACCGGCGAGGAGACCGGGATTCTCGAGTGGCCGATCTGGCCCTTCGTCGTCGTGGCGGCCTTCGGCAGCGCCGTGTTCGCCCTCGCCATCGGCAGCAAGCTGGTGTTGCGGGGCCTGGGCGAACCGGTCGATGCCGACGCCCCACAGTCGATCGGTGAGGTGGGCGAGGTCGGTGGTCCCGAGATATGAGCCCGGAACTCGTCGGCGTCCTGGGCCTGATCGCGATGGTGGTGTTGTTGCTGCTGCGGGTTCCGGTCGGCATCGCCATGATCGCCGTCGGCCTGGTCGGCTTCATGATCATCATCAACCGCGATGCGGCGCTCGCCCGGCTCGCCTCCGACACGTTCCGAGCCACGACCATCGAGAGCCTGGCGGTCATCCCGATGTTCGTGCTGATGGGTCTGGTGCTCGCCGCCGCCCGGTTGGGCGAGGACGTCTACAAGGCGTTCGACGTCTTCCTGTGGCGCCTGCGCGGTGGTCTGGGCGTGGCGACGATCGGGGCGTCGGCGCTCTTCGGGGCGGTCAGCGGCTCGGCCGTGGCATCGGCGACGACCATGTCGGTCGTGGCGGTGCCCGAGATGAAGCGCTTCGAGTACGACGGCGGCTACGCGGCAGCCACGGCGGCCGTCGGCGGCACGCTCGGCATCCTGATTCCCCCGAGCGCCATCCTGGTGCTCTACGGCATCCTCACCGAGGAGCCGATCGGGCAGGTGCTGATCGGCGGCATCGTCCCCGGGGTCCTGGCGACGGTGATCTTGATGCTGACGGCGTGGATGGTCGTGCGGCTCCGCCCGGCGTATGCGCCTCGCCAACCCGAGCGACCCGACCTGGGCCGCTGGGCGGCGACCCGGTTGGTGTGGGCGGTGCCGGTGATCTTCGGCATCAGCATGGGCGGCATCTACTACGGCTTCTTCACCCCCACCGAGGCCGGCGCCGCCGGCGCCTTCCTCTCCATCATGTACGGGGTGCTGACCAGGCGCTTGACGATGCGCGGCTTCAACGCGGCGGTGGCCCGCACGATCCGCACCACGGCGTTCATCTTCATGCTGGTCATCGCCGGGCAGATCTTCGGGTTCTTCCTGACGGCGTCGCGTATCCCGAGGGAGCTGGGCGAGTACATCTCCGGCCTCGAGGTGGCGCCGTGGCTGATCGTCACGGCGATCTTCGTCGTCTACTTCATCCTCGGGGCCTTGATGGACGAGATCGCCATCCTCGTCATCATGACGCCGATCATGTACCCGGTCATCATCGGGCTCGGTTACAGCGGGGTCTGGTTCGGCGTGCTGACGATCATGATGCTGCTCACCGGCCTGCTGATGCCGCCTGTCGGGCTGATCACCTTCGTGGTGTCCGGGGTCACCAGAGTCCCGCTCGGCGAGGTGTTCCGGGGCATCTTCCCGTTCGTGGGCGCCCTGGCCGTCGCCATCATGCTCGTGATCTTCTTCCCGGCGCTGGTGACCTGGCTGCCGGATCTGATGACCCGCTGACCTCAGCCGGCGATCACGCGCACTCTCGGTCGCAGCGCCGTCCTCACCATGGCGTGGACGAAGCAGGTCTGCTCGCTCATGGCCAGGGCGTGGGCGGCGAACTCGTCATCGGGCTCGGGTGCGAGATAGACATGGGTCGCGGGGGCCTCGGCCCTGCCACCGACCGGCGGCGATGCCGTCGGGTCGCCCACCGAGAAGCGGGTGTCCTGAAGGATGTGGTAGTCGCCGAGACTCCTCCGCATGATCTTGGCGTAGCGCCCGATCTGGGTCATGAAACAGAACCCGATCCCGGCGCTGAGGTAGCTGAGCGCATCCGGCGCCCTGGCGCCTGGGGCCGCCCCGTCCGCCGGCTCGTCGGCCAGGAACCGGAAGGTCGAGCCCACCGGCCGGTGCACCCGGGTCTCCACGGACAGCAGGCCATCGGGGCGTCGCTCGGCTCGGGCCCGCAGGTGGAGCTGCCGCTTCTGCTCCTCGTCGTAACTCGATCCGGCGTCCGGAGTGTCGGTGCCGACTTCCGCCACCTTCGCGACGAGATCCTCCGCAGGTATCCGGCCGGGATCGGGGAAGCGGTGTGGAAGGGCCTCGGGTGGTGGGGGAGTCTCGGCCAACTCCGGCACGCGCTGCACGGGGACCTGGCGGCCGTTGGCGGTCAGGCTGAACGGGGCCACGAGGGCTTCGGACGCCAGGCCGATGGCCGGGGCGGCCATCACGCCGGTCAACACCGCGTGGTGCATCGCCTCCGGATCGGTGACGGCGAGCGCGATCTCGGGCGCCAGCGCTCCGCCGACCATGGTCCCGCGGGGGAGCGACCCCTCCATGGTGAAGCGGGTGTCGAGCTGCATGCGGGTGCCGGCGGGTTCGTGCCCGTCGGCCACCAGGCCCCGTTCGATGGCGGCGAAGACGTCCATGGCCAGGCCCGAGGTCAGGAGCGCCAGCGGCGCCGGCGCGTGGTCGTGGCCCTGGAGGTAGGGGCCCTCGTCGCTCGACAGGCGCCAGGCGAGCGGCGACCCGCTGCGGGTGACGATCGCCTCCTTCTGCATCACCGTCAGCGAGCGCACGATGGTGCGGGCCGACACGTCGTGGCCGCGTCGGTCGGGGGCGAACAGATGCCGCTCGGGCATCGGCTCGACCGGATAGACCAGCGGGAGGCCGGACTCGGCGAGCAGGTTGGGCGCCCGTGGGGTGTGGATCGACTGGGCCATCGTCACGAGTGTCCGCCGCCGGGATGGGCGCCGTCAAGGGCCGGCCCGCGGGTCGGTAGCCTCCGATCGTGGATCTGACCGGCAAGACCGTGATCGTCACCGGAGCGGCGTCCGGGATCGGAGCCGCCACGCTCTCCGCCGTCCGGGCCGCAGGAGCGACCGTGATCGCCGTCGATCGGCATCACGTCGAGGGGGCCGACCACGTCCACCAGGTCGATCTGCTCGACCCTCGCCAGATCGACGCGCTGGCCGAGCAGCTGCCGGCGGGCGCTCACGGCCTCTGCAACGTCGCAGGCGTCGCCCCGACGGCGTCGCCGGCCGAAGTGCTGACGGTCAACTTCCTGGCGCTCCGCAGGCTCACCGAGCGCCTCGCCCCCACGCTGGCCGACGGCGCGTCGATCGTGAACGTGGCGTCGATGGCGGGCAACGGGTGGCGCGATCATCTCGATCAGGTCCAGGAGCTGTTGTCGATCGACTGGCCCGACGTCGATGCCTTCGCCGCCCGCCACCGGCTGGACGAGGGAGCGAGGAGCTACTTTCTCTCCAAAGAAGCCGTCATCGTCTGGACCATGCAGCAGCGATGGAGGTGGCGAGACCGGGGCATCCGCATGAACTGCGTCAGCCCCGGCCCGATCGAGACGCCGATCCTCGGTGACTTCCTCGAGACGCTCGGCGAGCGCGCCCAGGAGAGTGTGCGGAACATGGACCGCTTCGGCCGGCCCGACGACGTGGCGCCGGCCATCGTGTGGCTGCTCGGCGACGAGGCCGCCTGGTTCCGGGGCGCCAACCTCACACCCGACGGGGGCATGGGCGCCCACCTGGCGCTCAAGCGGTTCGGATTGGTCTGACGATCAGGCCGAAGCTTCGCCCTGCCCGTAGATCGTCGACCAGCACCGGTTGGTGTGCGAGTTGTCGTAGTTGGGGCACGGCGGCAGGGATTGCGTCGATGCGATCTGCAGGCCCTCGCCGCAGTCGGCGCACTCGAACACGCCACCGGACACGTTGCTGCCGTACGGGATGCACTCGGACATGGGGGCTCCTTTCGTCGGAGCCTGGCTACCCGAGCTGACCGGCTGCCAAACCCGCTCAGACGCGCAGGCGCGCCTCGGTGCCCTCGAAGATGATCAACCCGGCGGCGGTGTTGGAGGCCGGGACGTGATAGTGCCGGTGCACTTCGCGCACGTGCTCGCTGAGCGCGCCCCGCATGATCAGCCACATGACGAGCTCGATCCCCTCCGAGCCCGCCTCCCGCAGCAGGTCGGTGTGGGTGATCTCGGTCAGGCCCTGGGGATCGTCGGCCAGCCGGTCGAGATAGGCGGTGTCGAACGGGGTGTTGACCCACCCGGCCCGCTCGCCTTGGAGCTGGTGGGACATGCCCCCCGTGCCGAATACGGCGATCTTGAGGTCCTCGGAGTCCGGGTAGCTCTGGATGGCCCGCCGGATCGCCTTGCCGAGGGCGAAGCATCGCTTGCCGGTCGGCGGCGGGTACTGGATCACGTTGACGGCCAGCGGGATCACCTTGGCAGGCCAGCGCTCCGGTCGGCCGTACATGATCGAGAGCGGCACCGTCAGGCCGTGGTCGACCGGCATCCGGTTGCAGATGGTCATGTCGAAGCCGTCGAGGATCAGCGACTCGGCCAGATGCCAGGCGAGCTCGGGGTGGCCGATGACTTCCGGGATGTCGCGGGGCCCGTAGCCCTCGTCGGCGATGGGGAAGCGTTCCGCCACGCCGAGGGCGAAGGTCGGGATCAGGTCGAGGTCGAAGGCCGACGCGTGGTCGTTGTAGGCGAGGATGATGACGTCCGGGTCGGCGTCGGCGATCCACTTGCGAGCGCCTTCGTAGCCCTCGAACAGCGGCCGCCAATAGGGCTGCTCCTCCTTGCCGTGGTCGATGGCCGCCCCGATGGCGGGCACGTGGGAGCTGGCGACGCCGTAGAGGACCTCAGCCATCGTTGCGACCTCCGTCGATCATCATCTGCTGGAACTCCTGCTCGGTGACGCCCGACATGGCCCCGCCGACGGCCTGCATGGACAGTCCGTCCAGGATGGCGATCTTGAAGGTGTAGTAGATGTTCCCGCCCAGCCGCAGCATGCCCAGCCAGTCACGCTCCAACACGGCGGTCCGCTGGTCGGCCGTCAACCGCCAACCGTCGAGGTAGGCCGCCTCGTCCTCCTTGAACCGGGCGCGATTCTCCGGGTCGTTGAGGGACATGCAGAACATGTTGAGGTGGTAGCCCTTGCGGTGGTGCTCACCGTCGAAGACGTAGGTGCCGGGAATGTCGTCGTAGTCGCGAGGGGGTCTGCTCATCGTCGCCTCCTGCGCTCCGAGTGTAGCGATGGGCCGTGCAGCCACCCGGCGGTCACGAGATGCCGGCGGGCGGAAGTCCCAGGTCATCGAGGGTGCGAAGGCTCTCGAGGGTGGCGCTCGTCACCGTCGGGTCCACGCCGAGTTGCCGAAGCAACGTGGCGGCGTGCTCCATCTCGTCGATCCGCCGCCTGGCGTGGAGCCCGGTGCCCTCCACGAGGCGATCCAGCAGGGCGGCGTCGGCGCTCTCGATCACCTCGGCGAGGTGCTGGCGAAACCAGCTGCCCTGGCCCGCGGCGTCGGCGGCCCGCACGGCCTCGATCACCACGGCGGTGAGGCCCTTCATGAACACGCTGCGCAGCAGCTTGCGGGTGGCGGCATCGCCAGGCTCGTCCGAGACCACCTCGACCTGGGCGCCGAGGGGGCCCAGCAGCTCGGCGTATCGCGCCGCCCCGGTGCCTGAGACCAGCGATGGCGTGCGGAGCCCGTTGCCCGGGACGGTTCCCATCAGGGCGACGTCGGCGAACGTCAGTCCACGCAAGGTCGCGGTGTCGTGCAGATCCTCTTTCAGGGTGGCCGGAGCGGTGGAGAGGTCGGCATACAGCGCGCCACGCCTGAGCTGGTCCCAGGCCTGGGCGATGGCGCCCTGGGCGTCGCGGGCGGCGGTGATGGCCAGCACCACGTCGGATCCGCCGGCCGCCTCCTTCGGGTCCGCGTGGCGGGTGATGCCCTCCGGCGTGTCCACCGGGGCGGGGTCGTAGCCGTGGACTTCGGCCCCGGCGGCGGCGAGGTCGGCGGCGATGAGCGAGCCCGCCTCTCCCAGGCCGAACACGGTGACCCGCATCGCTCAGCGATCGTCCTCGTCCACCCAGTGGACACCCAGGTCCTCGAGCTTCTGGCGGAGCCCGTAGAAGTCGAGCCCCAGCTCGCCCGCCTCCAGCCGCGCTCGGGACGTCTCCTCGTTGGCGATCCGTTCCTCGGCGGCGGCCGCCACCTCGGCCGCCCGCTCCCGCTCGACCACGACGACCCCGTCGGCGTCTGCCACCACCACGTCGCCGGGGGAGATCGCTCGGCCGGCGAAGTGGATCGGGACGTTCACGTGCCCCGGGGTTGCCTTCACGGTGCCCTCGGCATGGACCGCCCTCGCCCAGACCGGGAAACCCATCTCGTTGAGCTCGGCGATGTCCCGCACCGCCGAGTCGATCACCAGGCCCGCGCAGCCTCTCGCCATCAGCGAGGCGGCGAGCAGGTCGCCGAACATCCCGTGGATGGCGGGGCTGGTCAGGGCGACCACGAGGATGTCGCCCGGTTCGACCACCTCGACGGCGGCGTGGATCATCAGGTTGTCGCCCGGGGCACTGGAGACGGTCACCGCCGAGCCGCCGATCCGCACCCCTGGCTGCCGGGCCACGACCCCGGGGTCCAGCAGCCCGACCCGCCCCTGCGCTTCGTGGACCGTCGCCACCCCGGCGTTCGCCAGGCGTTCGATGTCGGCGTTCGACGCCCGAGCGATCCGGCGAACGACCCTCGGCCGGTCGCTCATGCCGCCCCCCGCTCGGTGAGGGCCGCGTCCAGGCGCGGGTAGACGCGTCGGGCGTTGCGCTCGAACACTCGCCGGCGGTCCTCGTCGGAGAGGCCGAGGTTGTCGACGTACCGCTTCGTGTCGTCGAAGTGGTGGCCGCTCTCCGGGTCGATGCCCTGCACCGCCCCGACCATCTCGGAGGCGAAGAGGATGTTGTCGAGGTCGATGACGTCGAAGAGGAGGTCGATGCCGCGCTGGTGGTAGACGCAGGTGTCGAAGAACACGTTGCCCATGACGTGGTCGGCCAGGGGCGGCTTCCCCAGCCCGTCGGCCAGCCCCCGGTAGCGGCCCCAGTGGTAGGGCACCGCGCCGCCGCCGTGGGGGATCACGAAGCGCAGATCAGGGAATCGGCCGAACAGGTCGCCCTGGATCAGCTGCATGAAGGCGGTCGTGTCGGCGTTCATGTAGTGGGCGCCGGTGGCGTGGAAGTTGGGGTTGTCCGACGCAGAGACGTGGATCATCGCCGGCACGTCGAGCTCGACCATCGTCTCGTAGAGCGGGAACCACGCCTCGTCGGTGAGCGGGGGAGCCGTCCAGTGCCCGCCCGACGGGTCGGGGTTGAGGTTGCAGCCGACGAAGCCCAGCTCGAGCACGCAGCGCTCCAGCTCGGGGAGCGATCGCTCGATCGGCACGCCAGGAGACTGCGGCAGCATGCACACCCCGATGAAGTGGTCGGGGAAGAGCGTGACCACTCGATGGATCATGTCGTTGCACTGACGAGCCCAGGCCTGGGAGGTCGCGTCGTCGCCGATGTGATGTGCCATGCCCGACGCTCTCGGCGAGAAGATGGTCAGGTCGGCGCCCCGCTCCCGCAGGAGCCGGAGCTGATTGGACTCGATGCTCTCCCGGATCTCGTCGTCGGTGATCGAGGCCGGCGCAGGCTCGGGGAGCGACGGGTCGGCGAGCCGGGCGATCTGATCGTCGCGGAATCGCTGGTGGTCGGGCGGTGTCGTGGTGTAGTGACCGTGGCAGTCGATGATCAAGGCTCGCTCCCGACTCGGGCTCCGGCGGCGATCCTACGTGCCGTCCCGGCGCGGGCGTTGTCCCCCCGGTAGCGTCGAGCGCACCATGCGCACTCAGGTCGCCATCATCGGAGGAGGCCCGGCCGGGCTGTTGCTGTGCCACTTGCTCCACCTCGAAGGCATCGAGAGCGTCGTGCTGGAGCGCCAGACCAGGGCGTACGTGCTGGCCCGGGTGCGGGCGGGCGTGCTGGAGTGGGGCACGGTCGAGATCCTGCGCCAGGCCGGGCTGGGCGAGCGCATGGACCGGGAAGGCAAGGTCCACGACGGCACCGCCATCACCTGGGGCGGTGGCAAGCGCCTGTTCCTCGACATCGGCAAGCACACCGGCCGCCACTTCATGGCCTACGGCCAGACCCGCATCCAGGAGGACCTGGACACCGCCATCGACGGCTGGGGCGGGACGATCATCGACGAGGCGAACGACGTCACGCCGCACGACGTGACGTCCGACGCCCCCTGGGTGACGTTCGAGAAGGACGGCGAGGTCCATCGCATCGACTGTGATTTCGTGGCCGGCTGTGACGGTTACCACGGGGTCAGCCGCACGGTCATCCCGTCCGACGTCCTGCGGGAATACGAACGCGTGTATCCGTTCGGGTGGCTCGGCATCCTGTCGGAGACACCCCCGCTGCCCGAGTTGATCTACTGCAACAGCCCGCGCGGATTCGCCCTGGCCTCGATGCGGAACCCGATGCTCAGCCGGTACTACGTGCAGGTGCCGCTCGATGACGCCGTGGAGGACTGGTCCGACGATCGGTTCTGGGACGAGATCGGCCGCCGCTACCCACCCGACATCGCCGCCGAGATCGTGACCGGGCCCAGTGTCGAGAAGTCGATCGCTCCGCTGCGCAGCTACGTGGCCGAGCCGATGCGCCACGGCAACCTGTTCCTGGCCGGCGACGCCGCCCACATCGTGCCGCCCACCGGAGCCAAGGGTCTGAACCTGGCGGTCAGCGACGTCCACTATCTGTCGCGGGCGCTCATCGAGTGGTACCACGAGGGTTCGGCGGCGGGCCTGGAGGCCTACGCCGACGTGGCGCTCCACCGGGTGTGGAACGCCGTGCGGTTCAGCTGGTGGCTGACGACCCTGCTGCACAGGTTCCCGGATCAGGGCGAGTTCGGCCAGCGCATCCAGGAGTCCGAGTTGGACTACCTGGCCTCGTCGGAGGCGTTCATGGCAGCCGCCGCCGAGCAGTATGCCGGGCTGCCCCTGTAGGGAGGAGGAGCATGCGGATCGCCATCGCCGGGGAAGGTGCCATCGCTCGCAAGCACGTGGCTGCGGTGCGACGCATCGACGGGATCGAGATCGCCAGTGTGGCGGGCGGGCTGGAAGCGGACACGAAGGACTTCGCCGTCGAGTTCGACATCCCCCACTGGACCCTCGACCTGGGCGAGGCGCTCGATCAGCCGGGCGTCGAGGCCGTCATCCTCGCCACGCCCACGCAACTGCATGCCGCTCAGGCCATCGCCTGCCTCGACGCCGGCAAGCACACGCTGGTCGAGATCCCGATGGCCGAGAGCCTCGCCGAGTCGGAGGCGGTCGTGGAGGCACAGCAGCGCACCGGCCTGGTGGCGATGGTGTGCCACACCCGCCGCTTCAACCCCTCCCACCAGTGGGTGCACCGCCGTATCCAGGCGGGGGCGTTCGCGATCCAGCACTTCGTGGTGGAGACCTTCTTCTTCCGGCGGGAGAACAAGAACGCCCTCGGCAAGCCGCGCACCTGGACCGATCACCTGCTCTGGCACCACGCCGCCCACACGGTGGACCTCTTCCACTATCAGACCGGCCAGGTGCCGGATCGGGTCTGGGCGCAGCAGGGGCCCCCGCATCCGGAGCTCGGCATCGCCATGGACATGACCGTTGGCCTCGGCAACCGCGACGGGGCGGTCTGCACGCTGGCGCTCTCGTTCAACAACGACGGGCCGCTGGGCTCGTGGTTCCGGTACATCGGCGACACCGGCACCTACGTCGCTCGCTACGACGACCTGGAAGACGGGCGCGGCGAGCCGATCGACGTGTCCGGTGTCGACGTGTCCATGGACGGCATCGAATTGCAGAACCGCGAGTTCTTCGCCGCCATCGCCGAGGGCCGGGAGCCCAACGCCTCGGTCGCCCAGGCGCTGCCCACCATGGAGACGCTCGACCGCCTGGAGCGTTCGCTCAGCTGAGGGCCGGCCACGCCCGGGAGATCGACCCTTGACGGATACCGACGGTATTGAAATACTGTCGGTATGAAAAGACGCAAGACCAGAGCCGAGGCGAACGAGGAGAATCGACGGGCGATCCTCGATGCCGCCGAGCACCATTTCGAGCTCCACGGGTATCACGGCGCGTCACTCGATGGCATCGCCGAGGCGGCCGGCTTCTCCAAGGGCGCCGTGTACTCGCGCTTCGAGGGCAAAGACGACTTGTTCCTGGCCGTGGTCGAGGATCGCATCGAGCGGAGGCATCGCCAGACCGAGCGCCGCCTCGCCGAGCGGGATGGGCCGCTGGAGATGAAGGACATCATCCTCATGTCGATGCGAGCGAACATCGAGTCGCTGGCATGGCAGGTCGCCCTGCTCGAGTTCCGGGCTCATGCCTGGCGTGACCCGGTGGTGAACGAGCGATACGCCTCGCTGCACCGCCGCACGATCGACAGCATCGCCGGGTTCATGGGCGAGTACTACCGGCGTCGAGGCGAGAAGCCGCCCTTGCCGCTCGAGCTGCTGGCGGTCGTCGGGCTCGCCGAAGGCACCGGCGTGGTCGCCGAGTACATGAGTGATCCCGGCCTCGACCTGGCCGTGGTCGCCGAAGCCATGGCCGCTCCAGCCGAGTGGTCTCCTGTTGGGAGAAGAACATGATTGCTTCCCTGGACACGGGTGCGGCTCTCGACCGCGCCCGGTCGGCGTTCGCCGAGTCCCTGCCCGAGCACGTCAGCCGGTTGGGCTGGTCGCCCGAACGCGTGCACGCCGAACAGACGCGACGACTGCGGATCCTGCTGGCGATCGCCAAGGAGCGGTCTCCGTTTCACGCAGCGCGACTCGCCCACGTGGAACCCGATCGGTTCGAGCTCGATGACCTCGGCCGGCTGCCGGTCATGACCAAGTCCGAGATGATGGCGGACTACGACGACGTCGTGACCGATCGGCGGCTCACCCGTGCCCGGGTCGAGGCGCACCTCGCCCGGCTCGGTGAGGACGTCGAGCTCCTGGAGAACGAGTTCGTCGCGCTGGCCTCGGGCGGAAGCTCGGGAGTGCGAGGCATCTTCACCTACCGGTCCGACGAGGCCATCCACATCGTGGCGGCGGTGCTCAGGAGCGGCATCGCCCAGATGTCGGCCGAGATCGGCTGGCCGCCGCCCGGGCCGCTGCGATTGGCCATGGTCGCTGCCCCGGTCAGCGTGCACGCAACTCGCGTGTTGCCGGCGTTCGCCGACGGTGCGATCGCGGAGGTCAATCACGTTCCCGTCACCCTGCCGTTCCCGGCGATCGTTGATCGGGTCCAGTCCATCCAGCCGACGCTGCTGACCGGCTACCCGTCGATCATCGCTCGTCTCGCGGACGAGCAAGTGGCGGGCCGGTTGGCCATCGCCCCTCAGGCGGTCAGCGTCACCAGCGAGCAGCTCACCGCCGACCTGCGCCAACGCATCATGGCCGGCTTCGGGATGCCGCCGGTCAACTCGTTCGGCTCGAGCGAGGGCCTCATCGGAACGGCGCCGCCGGGGAGCCCTGTCTTCGACTTCGCAGGTGATCTGGCGGTGATCGAACTGGTCGACGAGCACGACCAGCCGGTGGCGCCTGGTGTGACGTCGCACCACGTGCTGATGACGAATCTGTTCAACCACACGCAGCCCCTGATCCGCTACCGCCTCGACGATCGGATGACGGCCGCCGAGCCGGGCGACCACGGTCATCCCCGGGCGAGCCTGGAGGGCCGCGCCGACGAGTCGCTCGTGGTGGGCGGCGTGCCGGTGCACGCGCTGGCGGTTCGCTCGGCGCTCGTCCGGTCGGGGGGCGTGTCCGAGTATCAGGTGCGAGTGATCGATCGGTCGATCGTGGTGTCGGTCGTGCCGGAGTCGGAGATCGACCCCGTGGACGTCGCCGAGCGGATCCGCGCCGCCGTGCTCGGTGCCGGCGCCGATCCGGCCGAGGTCATCGTGGAGACGATCGACGCCATCCCGAGGGACCCGCGCACGGGCAAGGTGCACCGTTTCGTGAACGGTTGATCAGCTGAAGTCGTAGAGGCGAGTCGGGTTCTCGACGAGGATGCGGTTGCGGGTTTGCTCGTCGGGGGCATGGTCGGCGAGGAGGTCCAGCAGGTCTCCGTCGTCAGGCATGTGGCGAACGTTGGGGTGCGGCCATTCACTGCCCCACAGCGCCCGATCCGGCGCCGCCTCGATGAGCGCCCTCGCATACGGGACCACGTCGTCATAGGGGGGCGGACCGTCGGCGGTGAGGCGTTCGGCTCCCGACACCTTGACCCAGGCGCGCTCGTCGGTGCGCAGCATGTGGAGCAGACGCTGGAACGGGGGTTGGTCGAGCCCGGCCGTGGCGTCGACCCGGCCCATCGCATCGATGATGTAGGGCACCGGGAGCCGCTCGAAGAGGTCTTCGTTCGCCTCCAGATCGTGGGCGGCGAAGTGCAGCTCGACGTGCCAGCCGAGCGGGGCGATCCGCTCGACCTGGCGCCAGAAGAAG
>JBPEXB010000140.1:0-4873 GCA_052032125.1 Acidimicrobiia bacterium | reverse complement strand
CGGCCCGAGCCGGTGGTGTGAACTCCGATCGGATGATCATCGTCGCCATGTTCTACGGCGGCGCGATGGCCGGCCTGGTCGGGTTGGTGGACGTGCTCAGCCGTCACTATCGGTACGACGCCGATTTCACGCCCGGCCTCGGGTTCGCCGGCATCGCCGTGGCCCTGCTGGGGCGTAACCACGCTGTGGGGGTGGCGATCGGGGCGCTGTTCTTCGCCTTCATGGACGTGTCCTCCCCGATTCTCCAGATCACCGGGTCGGCGACTCGCGAGATCGTGATCATCCTGCAAGGCATCATCCTCCTGTCGGCCGTGGTGGCCTATGAAACGGTGAGCCGGTACCGCCAGCGCGAAGAGGCGAGAGCGGCCGCCGCGGCGCTGGCCACGAGCGGGGAAGCAGCCTGATGCTCGAGCGTTTCCGTGCACTCCCTGCCTGGGCCCGGTATGCGGCGGCTGCGGCACTGGGCATCCTCGTGCTGGCGATCGTGCAGGCACTCGAGCCGGGAGGGCTCGAGCGCCTGACCTCGCAGAACGCCTCGGGCGCCATGCTGCGATGGGGCGTCCCGATCCTGCTGGCCGGCCTGGGAGGCCTGTATTCGGAACGAGCCGGCATCGTGAACATCGGTCTCGAGGGGATGATGATCCTGGGCACGTGGTTCGGTGCGTACGGGGTCCTGGTCGGCGGGCCGTGGGTCGGGCTCCTCTACGGACTGCTCGGCGGAGCGTTCGGAGGCCTGATCCACGCAGTCGCCACGGTCACGTTCGGCGTCGACCACATCGTGTCCGGGGTCGCCATCAACCTGCTCGCACCCGGCCTCGTGCGGTTCATCTCGGGCGAGGTCATGGTCAACTACTCCGGCGGCTCCATCACCCAATCACCGGGCGTGGAGGGGCTCGGCACCGTCACCGTCCCGGTGGTCGCAGGCGGTGATCTCTTCGGTTGGGATTCCCCGGACCTCCTGGGTGCCGTGGACCGCTGGGACGTCTTCTTCATCTCGGACGTCGCCGGCTTCCTCCGAGGCTTCGTCGCGGACGTCAACATCTTCACGCTGCTGGCCCTCGCTGCGGTCCCGGCGACCGCCTGGCTGGTGTGGCGAACCCGTTTCGGATTGAGGCTGCGCATCGCCGGTGAGCACCCGGTTGCCGGTGAGTCGCTCGGCGTGAACATCTACTGGCAGAAGTACAAGGGCGTCCTCATCAGCGGGGCGCTGTCGGGGCTGGGTGGCGCCTTCATCGCCATGGAGCTGACCGGGTTCTACCGGGAAGGGCAGACCCAGGGGAGAGGCTTCATCGGCCTCGCTGCGCTCATCTTCGGCAACTGGCGCCCCGGTGGCATCCTGGTCGCCGCGTTCCTGTTCGGCTATCCGTTCGGCACGGCGCTGCGCGACCTCGATGGAAGGTCGACGCACGCGCTGCTGTTGGTGATCTCGATCGCCCTCGGTGTGATCTTCGTGGTGTCGATCCGAAGGGAACGCCGATTCGACGCCGTGCTCGCCGCCTCCATCTCCACCGGTTTCCTGGTCTGGTACCTGCTGACCGACGCCGCGCCGGACTGGCTGCCCAACACACTGCCATTCGCCACGGTGCTGATCGTGCTGCTCTTCGCCATCCAGCGGCTACGTATGCCGGCCGCCGATGGCATGCCGTACCGGCGAGGCGATACTTAGCGACGTCAGGTCCGCCGGTCGGCGGTCAGCTCGCCGCTTCGAACACCATCTCCTTGAACCGCGCCACGTCGATCTCGCGCACGACCTCGACGTTGGGTTCGTTGCCGGTGACGTCGAGCGAGTCGACCACCGACATGCCCCTCGTGAGCGGGCTCTCGGCCTCGATCTCGACATAGTGGCGGGACGAGCTCCGCACGATGCGGTCCTTGTCGAGCGCGATCGCCATCGCCACGGGATCGGGCAGCTCGAGCCGGTCGGTGCCGGACTGACGCCGGGCGGCGGCGACGGCGGTGGCATTGCAATCGACGAAGAACGCCGCCAGCTCGGTACCGAGGCCTCGCAGGGCGGCTTGTTCGGCGGCATCGAGGCCTGCCGCTCCCCGGCACAGCTCCCACGCGCCCAGCTCGACCGGCAGGCCGGCGGCGAACACGGCGCGGGCCGCGTGGGGGTCGAACCAGAGGTTGAACTCGGCGGCCGGAGTGACGTTGCCGACCGCATTGGCGGTTCCACCCATGACCACACAGCGACCCACCGCCTCGGCCAGGTCAGGCGCCTGGCGGATCGCCACCGCCACGTTGGTGAGCGGTCCCAACGTCACCAGCGTGCACCCAGGGTGGGCGCGAATGCTCTCGATGAGCGCGCCGACGCCGTCGTTCGAAGCGGCAGCCCCGGCCGGCGGCGGATAGCCCTGGTCACCCAGGCCATCCTCGCCGTGGAACCAGGTCGCGAACCTCGGCTCCACGAGGAGCGGCGTGCCGGCGCCCTGGTGGACGGGCGCGTCCGCACCGCACAACTCGATCGTGTAGAGGGCGTTGCGGGTGGCCTGCTCCACGGGCACGTTGCCCGCAACGGTGGTGACTGCGACGACATCGTGGCCGGGATGGCGCAACGCCATGGCCAGCGCGACCGCGTCGTCCGAGGCCGTGTCGGTGTCGATGATCATCGGCGTGGGCACGCCGGACATACTGGCAGTCCGCCGCGTCAGCCGCCGAACATGTCGGCGATCTGGGCGCGGGTGGCCAGGCCGTCCAGGACGCCGACCTGCGTCACCGCGTAGGCGCCGGCTCGCAGGCCGAGGTCGATGGCCTCCTCGACTCCCGCCCCCTCGGCGAGTCCGACGGCCAAGCCGGCGTTGAAGGCGTCGCCGGCTCCGGTGGTGTCCACGGCATCGACCTTGACGGCGGGGAAGCGCTGGGCGCCCTGCGCGCCGGTCCACGTCACGCCGAAGGGCCCTCGTGTGACGATCACGTCGATGTCGCCCCGGTTGCGCAGGTCGGTCGCTGCCCACTCGGGATTCTCGATCCCCGACAGGCTGGTCAGCTCGTGCTGGTTGGGCGTGATGAAGTCGATGTGCTGCCAGGCTTCGTCCGGCAGTTCGCTCGCCGGCGCCGGGTTCAAGATGACGAGCGTGTCGTGCTCGGCGGCGATCCTCGCTGCCTCGGCGAAGGCCTCGGCGGGGGTCTCGAGCTGGGCCAACAACACGTCGGCGCCGGCGATCAGCTCTTCCCGTTTGGCCACGGCGATCGGCGACACCGAGAGGTTGGCGCCGGAGGCGACCGCGATCTGGTTCTCCGCCGCTGCGTCGACGACGATCAGCGCCACCCCGGTCGGCTCGGTGACCGTCGTGAGCCCGGATGCATCGATGCCTTCACGCAGGTAGAGGCGCCGGGCGGCGGTTCCGTACTCGTCGTCGCCGACGGCGCCGATGAAGGTGACGTCGGCACCGAGCCGGCGAGCGCCGATCGCCTGATTGGAGCCCTTCCCTCCGGGACCCTGGTGAAAGGCATGGCCGAGCACCGTCTCGCCCGGCCCCGGGAGGGCGTCGACCGTCACCACGAGGTCCATGTTGAACGAACCGAGGACGACGATCCTGCCCATGTCGTGAAATTAGTCAGTCGACGCCCAGGGCCACCTCTTCGTAGCCCCGTATCACGAAGCCGGGCTCGCGTACCGGCTCCGCTGCGAGCGCCAGCCGGGGAAAGTGCGCGGCCAGGCGCTCGACCGCCACGTCCAGCTCGACCCGGGCGAGCGGGGCACCGAGGCAATAGTGCACTCCCGCTCCGAACGTGATGTGACCGGTGTCGCCGCGCGCCACGAGGAACCGGTCTGGCTCGTCGAATCGCCGCGGGTCCCGGTTGGCCGCCCCGAAGAGCATCCCCACCTCATCGCCGATGTTCAGCTCCTGCCCGGCGATCTGGACGCCGTCCTCGAGCACGTAGCGCTCGAACATCTGCAGCGGTGGGTCGAAGCGCATCATCTCCTCGATGGCGGTGGCAGGCGCCACCTCGCCGGACACGACGCGCTCCCAGGCGCCATCGGCCCGGAGCATGGCGGTCATGCCGTTCCCGATGGTGTTGACCGTCGCCTCGTGGCCGGCGTTGAGCAGCAGGATGACCGTCGAGATGATCTCCGCGTCCGTGAGGACGCCTTCGTCGGTCTCAGCGAAGCACAGGGCGGTGATGAGGTCGTCCCGAGGAGCGCGGCGCCGGTCGGCGATGAGCCTCGAGGTCCACTCGATGAAGGCCTCGCTGGCCTCCACGGCCGCCTCGGCCTGCTGTAGCGACGTGTTGAGCTCGTACATCTTGACGATGCGGTGCGACCACTCGAGCAGCTGGCCGGCATCATCGGTCGGGGCGCCGAGAAGGGTGGCGATCACCCGGATCGAGAACGGCTCGGCGAAGGCGGCCAGGAGCTGGAGCCGCCCGTCGGTCTGTCGCTCGCCCAGCAATCGGTCTGCGATGACGGTGATCGGGCCTCTCAGCTCCCGAACCC
Source organism: Acidimicrobiia bacterium (assembly GCA_052032125.1). Lineage (GTDB taxonomy): Bacteria > Actinomycetota > Acidimicrobiia > Spongiisociales > Spongiisociaceae > JBPEXB01. The sequence goes on along the minus strand of JBPEXB010000140.1, from coordinate 435 downwards.
GGCGCGGTGTGAAGGCCTTGCTCACCAGGGCCCGGAGCCTGGTGTGCTCGGGCGGCTCCAGCATGAGCAGTGAGTGCCGCTCGGTGGCGTAGTACGGCTCCCAGCGGTCGAGGCCCAGCTCCCGAATGGGGCGGAAGTCCGTCGGCTCGGCATGGCCCCCTCGTACCCGACCGAGCCGGCGGTCGCGTTGAGCGGTCTGCACGTCTTCGTGGCGCGTCAGCAGCCACATGGTGCGTTCATCGTCCCAGTGGAGGGGCGAGCGCTCACGCAACTCGCTCAGCACCGGGTAGGGATCGTCGATGAACGACCGGTCGTCCACCGGAAGCAAGGCCATCTGCCGAGAGTACTCAGTACCGGGTGCCTCGTACCCGGTACGAGCGGTCCGAAGGACCGCTAGCCGTTGTCGGTGTCGGGGGCGGTCGACTCGACGAGCCG
>JBPEXB010000014.1:0-18717 GCA_052032125.1 Acidimicrobiia bacterium | reverse complement strand
AGCACTACGGCGACGAGATCCTCGGCCTGGTGGAGGCACGCTGACCGAGCGGCCGCCGCTCGGGCGCTCATAGACTGCCGGCATGGAAGGCGACATCATCCTCGTGGGCGAGGAGCACCGGCGGGCGGCCGAAACCATCGCCGATCACCTGACCGACTCGATCGGGGCTGCAGGACGCCGCTACACGATCACCGTGGCCGGCGAGTCGGGAAGCGGAAAGTCGGAGACCGGCCAGGCACTCGCCGAGGCACTGGGCGAGCGAGGCAAGGCGGCCGTCGTCCTCCAACAGGACGATTACTACGTGCTGCCGCCTCGCTTCAACGACGCCGCTCGCCGGGCCAACTTCGCCTGGGTGGGCACCACCGAGGTGCGGCTCGATCTGCTCGACGAGCACCTGGAGGCGGCCCGCAACGGGGTCGATGCCATCCTCAAGCCGCTGGTCATCTACGGCGACAACACGATCGTCGAGGAGAGCCGCTCGTTGGAAGGGGCCGAGGTGGTGATCGCCGAGGGTGTGTACACGTCCCTCTGCGAACACGTCGATTGCCGGGTCTTCATCGACCGCAACCGACTCGAGACGATGGAGCACCGCATGAAACGCGGGCGCGAGGAGTTCGATCCGTTCATCGAGCAGGTCTTGATCCGGGAGCACGAGATCATCTCCCAGCATCGCCAGCGAGCAGACGTCATCATCACCAAGGACTACGACGTCGAATTCGTCGGATGAGCGCCGACATCCCAGGGGCGGACGCCTACCGCTCTCGCACGTCGGCCTTCCTCGTCGGCCTCCTCCCCCAGGACGCACTTCAGCTGCCGTGGGCCACGGTGATCGATCTCCTCCGGTCCCGTCACGGCGAGGCGATCGACGTGGCGTTGGGCGAAGCCGCCACCGATCTGTCGACCCCGCTCACCGACCTGGCTCCCGAGGTGCGGTCTCCGGTCGCCGGTCGAGCTGCTGCCTCGTGGCTGCGCCGCACCAACATGGTCGGCATCAATGTGCGGACGGTGGGCGACTACGGCGGGGTGATCAAGTACTCCTTGACCTTGCCGGCCTCGATCGATGCGGTGCATCTCCTCCCGATCTGGGAGCCAGGGGTCGTCGAGAGCCTGTACGGGATCGCCGGGTGGAACCTCAACACGCGCTTCTTCTCGACCGAGATGCACCGCCACCACCCCCACCTCGACTCGGTCGAACGTCAGCTGCGGGCGGTCTCCAACGTGCTCCACGTGATGGGCAAGACGATTGGCATGGACGTGATCCCCCACACGGACCGCTTCGCCGAGCCGGCGCTGGCCAACCCCGATCTCTACGAGTGGATGCGGGTCGCCGATCGTTCGATCATCGACCACTCCGATGACGTCGTACGTGAGGTCGAGCGACAGATCGTCGCCTGGCTGTCCGAGCGCGGCCCGGCAGCCGGGGACCTCCCCGACGATCTCGACGACCTGTGGGGCCTCGACGAGGCCGCCCGCCTGCTGCTCCTCTTCGGGCCCCCAGACGACCTGCTGGCCCGCATCGATCGACGCGTCGACCTGGTCAAGCACCTCAAGTGGTTCGGTCTCGAGCCGGTGCCGGCAACCATGGGCGTGCCCTTCCGCGGCATCGAGGTCGATCCGAACCCCGAGCACGACGTGGTCGACGGATACGGCATGGTGTGGCACGACTACGTGATCACCCGACCCCGGCTCATGTCGCGGGTGTTCTCCCCGCTGGCACGGTTCAAGCTCTATGAGCGCCACGACGACAACCAGCATTGGCAGGTCGACTTCTCCCGGCCTCGCCGTCACGTGTGGGACTACGTCTGCAACCACTACGCCGCCACCCGCCACATCGGCAACTTCGACTTCATGCGGGGCGACATGTCCCACGTGCAGATGCGACCTGACGGCGTCCCCGAGGTCGTCGATGAGCACTACGACATCCTCAGGGCGGTGAAGGAGCACATCCAGCAGGCCCACGATGCGCCATGGTTCGGGTACTTCGCCGAGAGCTTCCTCCCCGCCCGTGACGTGTTCCAATTCGGCGAGGAGCTCGACCACCTCGAGGCCTCCCTGGCCGACACGACGCTCGGCGACCTCCAGTCGACCGTGGTGGGGAGTGCCGAGTTCCTGCGACGTTTTCGCCGCTACCTCGACGACCTGGCCACCCGCGCCACGGCGCCCGCCTTCACCGTCATGACGGCCGACAAGGACGACCCTCGCTTCGACGAGTTCTACCGGTCGGGCAACGAGGCGAGGGCCTTCACTGCTCTCTTCCTGCCCGACATGCCGAGCTACACCGGGCTCGGATTCGAGATCCGCGACGTGCATTGGGAGCCGGTCGAGAACGAGCGCTACACGAAGCTGTTCGTCTTCCGCGAGCGGGGCGACTCCAACGTGTACCCGTCCAAGGCGCGCTTCGGCGACCAGTTCGTCTGGGGGGAGAACCGGGAGCTCTTCCGCCGGATGACGCTGCTGCGGGCCGCCGCCGACGACCTGCTGCCCGGCATGCGTGAGAGCACCACCGCGTGGCTGCTGCCCCCTGATTCCACCGGCCTGCGGGGGACCGCTGCCTGGACCCACGAGGGGCCGTCGGAGATGCCCCGGCACGTGTTCGTCGTCAACTACGACCTGGACGCAGACTCTGGCTACTTCGGCATCCCCGGCCTCGATGCCGGGGACACGCTGGTCGAGGTCTTCTCCACGCTCGGCCCCGCCCCCGCGGTCGACCGGACCGTCACCTCCAACGGCCACTTCCACCGTCTCGAGAACCTGGCCCCCGGTGAGGCCCGCATCTACCGCATCGAGTGAGGGCTGGCAGGGCCAGGCAGCCGGGTTGAGCCCACGACTGACTACGCTGACAGCACCGCCCGTTCCACCCTGTGCGATCGCGCCAGGTCAAGAGGCCGGAGCCGGCGGGTTCAGAGGAGCACATGACCACCACATTTCAAGAGCTCGGGGTGTCCCAGGACATCGTCGATGCCCTCGAGCGCAACGGGATCACCGACCCGTTCCCCGTGCAAGAGGCCACGATTCCCGATGGGCTCGCCGGACGGGACGTCTGCTGCAAGGCACCGACCGGATCCGGCAAGACGCTGGCGTTCGGCATTCCGCTGATCGAGCGGGTCGGCGACGCCAAACCGCGCCGGCCTCGCGCCCTGATCCTTGCGCCCACCCGGGAGCTCGCCGAGCAGATCTACGCCGACCTCGACCCGCTGGCCAAGGCCAGGGACCGCGCCGTGACCGCCATCTACGGGGGCGTCGGCTACGAACCCCAGCGCCGGGCGCTCCGTGAGGGGGTCGACATCGTCGTCGCCACCCCCGGACGGCTCGGCGACCTCGTCGAGCAGAAAGACCTCACACTGGAGGAAGTGGACCTCGTGGTCATCGACGAAGCCGATCGCATGGCCGACATGGGTTTCCTCCCCGACACGCGCTGGCTCCTCAACCAGACCTCCCAGGATCGGCAGACCTTTCTGTTCTCGGCGACGCTCGACGGCGACGCCGCCGTCCTGTCGCACCACTATCAGAACGACCCGGTCACCCACGAGGCGGTGAGCCCCGAGTCGGAGAACGTGGACGCCCGGCACTTCTTCTGGAAGGTCGACTACACCGATCGCCTCGCCGCCACCGAAGAGGTGTTGAACCGGGCCAGCCCGTCGATCATCTTCTGCAACACCCGCAACGAGGTCGACCGGGTCGCCCGCCAGCTCCACAACCGGGAGCTGCTCGTCGAAGCCATCCACGGCGGCCGCTCCCAGAAGGACCGCAACCGAGCCCTCGATCGGTTCACCAAGGGCAAGGTCGACGCGCTGATCGCCACCGACGTGGCGGCTCGCGGGATTCACGTCGACGGGGTGGGCAGCGTCATCCACTGGGACCTGCCAGAGGACACGAAGACCTACCTCCACCGATCGGGCCGCACCGGGCGTGCCGGCGAGTCCGGCATCGTCGTGTCGCTCGTGCAGCCCTCCCAGACCCTGGCCACCCACGCCATCCAGCGCCAGCTCGTGCTCGAGGTGGGGGTCGGAGAGGCAGACGGTCGGCAACTCAGCGATCCGGAAGCCGGCCAGCACATCGATCCGACCCGCAAACCGCCGAAACGCCAGCGCAGCAGGCGTCGCCGGCTGCTCTGACACCCGGCTCGACCACTGTCCGTGAACGGGTCTCCCGACCCATGGTCGCGAAAACCTTCCTTGCGGTACGTTGACCGCAAGCGATGCGACGCCGTTCCCGGATCGAAGGGGACAGTCCACCCGCTCCGCCACAGAAGTCGGCCCTCCGGAGGGCCGACTTCTCCGTGAGGGGCCAGTCCAGGCCTCGCTACGCTCGCCCGATGTTCGCCTACCCCCCCGGCCCACCGAAGCGAGATCGCCGACGACCACCACGGGACGCCCATCGCCGATCCGTATCGATGGCTCGAGGATCCGACGTCCGAGGAAACCCGCGCGTTCGTCGCCGCCCAGAACGCCCTCAGCCTCCCCTACCTCGCATCCTTGCCGCACCGCGCTCGCCTGGCCGCCCGAATGACAGAGCTGTGGGACGTGCCGCGCACACATCTCCCGACACGGCGCGGCACCGTGACGGTGTGGGCACAGCACGAGGGCGGACGGGATCAACCGACCTACCTCGTGCAGCGGGACGGCGAGCAGCCAGAGACGTTGCTGGACGCCAACGCCCTGTCGGACGACGGCACGGTGGCGGTGAACGTGACCTCGCTCTCCCCCGATGGCGGGCTGTTCACCTACGCCGTGTCCGACGGTGGCAGCGACTGGCAGGTGATCCGCATCCGCGACACCGCGACCGGCGAGGATCTGGCCGACGAGTTGCGGCACGTGAAGTTCACCTCGATCGCCTGGCACGAGGACGGGTTCTTCTACTCCCGCTTCCCCGAGGCGGATCCGACCTCGGTGGGGATCGCCAACGATCCATGGATCGCCTACCACCACCTCGGCACACCACAGGACGACGACCGGGTCGTCTTCCACAATGCCGACGACCCCGACCCCGGCTACGACCCGCAGGTCAGCCACGACGGGCGCTATCTGATCCTCACCGAGTGGCTGGGGACGTCCCGCCAGAACGGGCTGTTGGTGCTCGATCTCGCCGATCCCCAGGCCGAATGGCGCCGCCTCCGTTCCCACCACGAAGCGGCGTACTGGTTCCTGGCGCACGTGGACGGCCGGATGGTGGTGCAGACCGATCTCGACGCTCCCAACGGGCGCATCGCCGCCATCGACCTGGCGTCACCGGACGGCCTCGACGAGATCGTCCCCGAGTCGGAGCACGCCATCGAGTTCGCCTCCGCCGCTGGTGGCGAACTGCTGCTCGTCCTGCTGGTCGACGCCGCTCACCGGGTCGAGCGCCACGCGGTGGATGGTTCGCCGCTCGGCCCGCTCGACCTGCCCGGCGTCGGGACCGTCCTCGACCTCTCGGGCAAGGTCGACGACGACGTGGCGTTCCTGGCATACCAGTCGTTCACCGAGCCGCCCGGCGCGTTCGCCATCACACACGGCGAGGCGGAGCGTTTCGGCCCTCCACCCCCGGCGACGATCGATGTGGAGATCACCCGGCGATCGTGTGTCAGCAGCGATGGCGCCGAGGTGGGGATGTTCGTCCTCCGGGCCACCGGCACCGCCCTGCCCGCCCCGACCGACCTCTACGGGTACGGCGGGTTCAGCATCACGATGACGCCCGTCTTCAACCCCGCTCGGCTCGCGTTCCTCGAGCAAGGGGGCGTGGTGGTCGTCGCCAACCTGCGAGGCGGCAAGGAACACGGCGAGCGCTGGCACGAGCAGGGGATGCTCGGCTCGAAGCAGCAGGTCTTCGACGACTTCATCGCCTGCGCCGAAGACCTCATCGACGCCGGCGTCACCACCCGCCGGCAGCTGTCGATCTCCGGGCGATCGAACGGCGGCTTGTTGACGATGGCCGTGATGCTGCAGCGACCCGAGCTGTTCGGGGCCGTGGTCTCCCACGTGCCGGTCACCGACATGCTGCGCTATCAGCACTTCACCGCCGGCCGGTACTGGACGGTCGAGTTCGGCGACGCCGCCGATGAGGAAGCCTTTCGGTGGCTCATCGAGTATTCGCCGCTCCACAACGTCGACCCGGACGCCGCGTATCCGCCGACCCTCATCACGACCGGCGAAGGCGACGATCGCGTCGTGCCGATGCATGCGTTGAAGATGGCCGCCGAGCTGCAGCACGCCGCCGGCGGGTCCTCCGAACACCCGCTGCTGGTCCGGATCGACACCCGGGCCGGCCACGGCATGGGCAAGCCCACCTCCAAGCTGATCGACGAGTGGGCGGACAGCTACGCGTTCGTGCTCTTCCACTGCGGAGCAGTGGACGAGCACGAGTAGTGAGTAGCGAGTAGTCAGTAGTGAGTAGTGAGGACCCGTCGGGTTACTGACTACCGACTACTCACTACTGACTACTGACCACTGGACGACCAACGACTCAGGCCGCCCAGTGGGCGGCCTGAAGAAGTTGGCGTTCAGTGTGCTCAGCGGCGGGGGCGGGCCTCGTTGACCGTCAACGCACGGCCTCCCATGTCGGCACCATCGAGCTCTTCGATGGCTCGCTTGCCTTCGTCGCTGTTCGGCATCTCCACGAAGCCGAAGCCACGGGAACGACCGGTGTCCCGGTCCATGATGACCGCGGCCGATTCGACCGTGCCGTATTCGGCAAACATTTGCTCGAGCTCGGCGTTGTTGGTCCGGTAGGGGAGGTTCCCCACGTAGATGTTCATCAGATCCGTCTTTCTCCTACGGGCGCCCTGACGCGCGCCCTCATCCGCTCTGTGCGGTGGGGGAAGCGTAGTCGGCGCGACCACGATCCTTCCAAGTCATTCCTGCGGGCGGAGGTGCCGCTCACGCCGTCCAGCCAAACACCGCCGAGCCGGCCAGCACGAAGAGCACCCAGAACAACAGGGCCGCACCGGCCCCGATGGGTGCTGCCCAGGACCAGCCGGACGACCACCTGATGACGTAGATGAGCCCGAGCACCCACACCGCCAGCAGCACCGCAACCGCCGCCGGCGGGACCAGCAGGCCGGACACGGCATAGGGGTAGACGCCGAGCACGCCGTAGGCGAGCAGGCCAAGCGCTCGCACGAGCCGACCCGCTCCTCTGGTGCCTTCCATCCTGTGAGCGTAGGGGCGCCGGCTCCGCCGCGTGGGCGCACTACGGTGCGGCGGTGAGCGGCCGTCCACGAATCCCGGGCGCGGTGGGCGTCCTGTTGGTGGCGCTGGCAGCCAACGCGTTCGCCGTCACCGCCACTGTCACCATCCTCGGCAAGCAGGTCTTCGACATGACCGGCCGGGAGCTGGACCTGGGGCTGCTGGGGTTCTGGGAGTTCCTCCCGGTTCTCCTCATGGCCCCGCTGGCGGGCACGCTCACCGATCGGTTCGATCGCCGTCGAGTGCTGTCCATCGGCATCACGATCGAGCTGGCGACGGCGATGGCGCTGTGGGCCTACGTGCGCACCGACCCCGAGTCCATCGGGCCCATCCTGGCGATCGTCTTCGGCTTCGGGCTGGCTCGGTCGCTCGTCGCGCCGGCGGCCGGGTCGCTGCTCATCGACCTGGCCCCTCTGGACCAGGTCGAGCGGGTCGTGGCGCTCCGGTCGGTGTTCGCCCAGACCGCCCGCATCCTCGGGCCCATCGCCGCCGGCTTCGTCTTCGTCGCCGGCATCGAGCTCCCCTATGTGATGGCGGCGGCCGTGCTGGCGGTGGCACTCGCCACAGTGGTGTTCATCCCCCCGACCGACGTGGAGCGGCTGGCGGCGGCCGCCACGCCCCGTCAAGCGCTCCGGGATGCGTGGGAGGGCGTCCGGTTCATCCGCACGAACCCGCTCGTCCGGGGCGCCATCACCCTCGACCTGTTCGCCGTGCTGCTCGGCGGGGCGGTGGCGCTCCTCCCGGCGATCGCCGACGAGCGGCTGGGCGTGGGCGCCGTCGGGTTGGGGTGGCTGCGAGCCGCCGTCGGCATCGGGGCGCTGTCGGTGTCGAGCCTCCTCGCCGTCCGGCCGATCCGCCGCCGCGTCGGCAGGATGCTGCTGGGGGCGGTGGCCGTGTTCGGGGTCGGCACCGTCGTGCTGGGGTTGACGCGCTCGTTCGTCGTGGCGTTCCTGGCCATCGTCGTGCTGTCCGGAGCCGACGCCGTCAGCGTGTTCATTCGCATCACCCTGGTCCCCCTCGCCACGCCACCGGCGATGCGGGGGCGGGTGCTGGCAGTGGAGAACGTGTTCATCGGCGCCTCCAACGAGCTGGGCGCCGTCGAGTCCGGTGTCGCCGCCCAGTTCCTCGGTCTGGTCACGACGGTGGTGCTCGGCGGCGTCGGGACGCTCCTCGTCGTGGCCGTATGGTGGCGCCTCTTCCCCGAGCTCGTCGCCGTCGACCGCTTCGCCGAGCTGACTCAGTCGTGAGTCACGAGTCACGCCCCCAAAGCGCTCGGCCGCTCACGCTGCGTCTGGCTCGAGACTCATGACTCATGACTCAAGACTCTTCTCATAACATGCGCCTGCGCCGAGGGAGGCGTGCGACCCGTCGGGGAGGTCCACACTGATCGCCATCGCCAGTCTGATCGCGGTGGTCATCGTCGCGCTCCTGGTCGAGCGGGTGGCGGCCATCGCGCTCGTGGCCACGGGACTGCCGATCGAGGTGGCCCGCTTCCAGGCGCGCTCTGCGCTCACCGGGGTCGGCTTCACCACTCGTGAGGCCGACAGTGTCATCAACCATCCCGTTCGCCGCCGGATCGTCCTGTGGCTGATGCTGTTGGGCAACGCCGGTTTCGTCACCATCGTCGCTTCGCTGGTCTCGTCGCTCTCCGACACGAGCAGCGGGTCGGATCTCCTGAGCCGGCTCGGCATCATCGTCGGCGCCATGCTCATCATCACGTTCGTCGCCAGGAGCCACGCCTTCGAGCGGGGGCTGACCCGGCTCATCCTGCGGGTGTTTCGTCGCTTCACGGATCTCGACGTGCGCGACATGGTCAACCTCCTCCAGCTCACCAGGGACTACGCCATCACCGAGCTGCAGGTGCGGCCGGGCGATTGGGTGGCCGACAAACCGCTGGCGCAGCTCCATCTGCCCGACGAGGGGGTGCTGGTCCTGGGCATTCAGCGGGCGGACGGCTCGTTCATCGGCGCTCCCCGGGGCGGCACGATGGTCCACGCCTACGACATGCTGCTGCTCTACGGCCGGTCGTCGGTGCTCCACGACCTCGACACCCGTCCGTCCGGCATGCGAGGCGACCAGGCGCACGAGCACGCCGTGGAGGAACAAGAGGCGATCATGGACGAAGACGAGGTCCCCGATGGCGAAGCGTGAGCGGGCCGCCCGGTCGCCGATCGGGTGGCGCGAGTGGGTGGGGCTTCCGGACCTCGGTGTGGTGGCGGTCAAGGCGAAGATCGACACCGGAGCCAGGACGTCGGCCCTGCACGCCTTTCGGCTGCGGACCACCCGCCGCAACGGCGAGGAGTGGGCTCGCTTCACCGTGTACCCACTCCAGCGATCCCATGACGAGGCCGTCGACGTCGAGGCCGAGGTGATCGACCATCGGCGGGTCCGAAGCTCGAACGGGGTCGTTCAGGTGCGCCCGGTGATCCGCTCGGCCATCACCATCGGCGACGCCACGTGGCCGATCGAGCTGACCCTGACGGGACGCGACGAGATGGGCTTTCGCATGCTCGTGGGCCGGGCGGCCGTTCGGGGCCGCTACCTGGTCGACCCGGCGCGGTCGTTCGTCACCGGCCGGCCCGTCACACGACCGCCAGATGGGCGATCGCGTCTCCGCGATTGACCAGCGGCTGCTGCGTGTGACCGATCACCATGCCTCGGAAGGGCGCCCGCATCGTCGCCCTGCGCACGCCGAACGTGTCGTGGATCACCGCCAGGTCGTCGCCCTTCTCGAGCGTCTCGCCGAGGCCGACGGCCAGCTGCACCACCCCGCTGCGGGTCGCCCGGACCCAGCGGCTCCTCTCGGAGAACACGACGTCACCGGCCGGTGAGCGCACCCCTTCGACCATGCCCAGATGCTGCATGACCCGCAGCACGCCGGTGGTGCCCGCCTCGATGGTGCGGTCGTCGAAACGCATCGCCTCCCCGCCCTCGTAGAGGAGGACGGTGGCGCCGGCGTCCGTCGCCGCCTGCCGGAGCGACCCGTCACGGGTACGCGAGTGCATCGCCACCGGCGGGCCGAAGGCCGCGGCCAACTCGGCGGTGGCGGGATCCTTCAGGTTGGCCCGGATCTGCGGGAGGTTGATGCGATGGTCCGAGCCCGTGTGCAAGTCGATACCCACGCCGCACCGGCCGACGATCTCGGTCATCACCAGATGGGCGATCTGGGCGGCCAGCGAGCCGCGCGGGGAGCCGGGGAACGACCGGTTCAAGTCCCGCCGGTCCGGCAGGTACCGGTCCGACGTGTTGAACCCGTGCACGTTCACGACCGGCGCCGCCACCAGGGTGCCGGCCATGGTCTCGGGATCGAGGCCGGCGGTGACACGCCGGATGATCTCCACCCCGGCGATCTCGTCACCGTGCACCGCCGCCGTCAGCCACATCGCTCGCCCGGGCCGGCGCCCGTGGATGACCAGCAACGGCAGTCCGATCCGGGTGCCCGACGTGAGGCGGGCCAAAGGAAGCTCCAGACGGTGTTGCTCGCCCGGTGCCAGCTCGGAGCCGGCGATCGAGAATGGGGCGGCGGTGGTGGTCTCCTCCTGCGTGCTCACGCGTCCACCTCGGCACCCGGCAGGTCGGCGGGCAACTCCTTGACCTCGGTTCGGGCTCGTCGGGCCTTCCGGCGCCGCTCGGGAACGAGGTCGCGCATCGACTCGAGCTTTCCGAAGCAGAGCAGGCGGTCTTCAGCCTCCAGCTCCCGATCCATGCGCGGGTTGGGGATGACCTTGCTGCCCCGGTGCAGCGTCAACGCCACGATGTCCCGTTCGCGCAACTCGGCGATCGTCGATCCGAGCACATTCGCTCCTTCGTGGACGTGCAGCTCGGCCACGCCGTACCCGGTGCTGACCGTCAGCCGCTGGCGGATGTCGAGCTCCGGGAAGGACACCTGGCTCCCGACGTAGTCGATGATCGCTCCGGCGATGTCGAGGCCGGTGGCACCCTCGATGCCCTCCAGGCCCGGCGACGAGTTGACCTCCATGACCAGCGGGCCGTGGTCGCTCTCGAGCATGTCGACACCGGCCACCCGCAGTCCCATGATCTGGGCCGCCCGCACCGCCACCTGCTGGTACTCGTCGTCCAGCTCCACGGCTTCGGTCGTGCCGCCGCGATGCACGTTCGATCGGAACTCGTCGCCCTGGGCGCGCCGACGCATCGCGCCGACCACCCGATCCCCGACGACCAGCGCCCGGATGTCGCGGCCGCGGCTCTCGGAGATGAACTGCTGGATGAGCACGTTCTGGCGAGCGCTCTGCAACGTCTCGATGACCGCCTCGGCCACCTTGTTGTCGGGCGCCAGGATGACGCCGATCCCCTGCGTGCCCTCCAGCAGCTTGATCACCACCGGGGATCCGCCCACCCGCTCGATGGCGGGCATCACGTCGGCCCGATCGCGCACGAAGGTCGTGGCCGGGATCCCGATGTCGTGACGCGAGAGGATCTGGATCGAACGGAGCTTGTCGCGCGAGTTGGCGATGCCGGCGGCGGTGTTGGGCGTGTAGACGTCCATCTGCTCGAACTGGCGCACGACGGCCATGCCGAAGAAGGTGATCGAGGCACCGATGCGGGGCAGGATGGCGTCGTAGTCGGACAGCTGTTTCCCGCGGTATTGCAGATCGGGGTCGCGGCTCGACAGGTCGATGCCGAACCGGAGCGTGTCGAGCACCTTCGCCTCGTGCCCCCGGTCGAGGGCGGCGGCTTTCAACCGCACGGTGCTGTAGGCCTTCGGTGCTCGTGACAGGATCGCCAGCTTCATGAATCTCCGTTCGATCGGCTCGGCTCGGCCGAGGACGCGTCTCGCTGCATGCTACGGATGGCGCATGCGACGCATCTCGTTGCACCGCTTGGACGGTCGTGCCGCCAGGTCGTCGCGAGAAATCTGCGTCGGGGTGCGAAGGGGTTCAGGCAGCGAGTGAAGCTGCCAGCGAGCGCCTGCCCTCGAGGCTGTCGAAGCCGCGCCGGAAGACGAACCCGCGCCGTTCGAACAGCGCAACCGCAGCCTCGTTGTCCGGCTTCACCAAGGCGTACAGCTCGGAGAATCCGGCGGCGGCTGCCCGCTCGAGCAGCGCGTCGAGTAGCTGCCCGCCCACGCCCTGTCCGGCGTGCGCGTCCCCGACCTCGATGGCGACCTCGCCGACATCGTCGTGGTCGCGAACGACCCGGGCGATACCGACCGGCCGGCCGTCCACGAAGGCGCCCATGCCCAAGTGATCGCGATCGTCGAAGCGCGAGAGCGCCTCGACCATCGAGCCGTGCAGGAGCGGCGTCATCTGGTGGAACCGGTAATAGCGGGCGAGCGGCGACAGTTGCTCGAAGACGTCGACCACCACGTGACGGTCGCGGGGGATGAGCGAGCGGAGGAGGATCGGCGTCGAGGGCGACATGTGGTCACCGTATGGAGTGCGCCTCGTCGGAACATGGGCGACACCTGCCCATATCACGTAGGTTTGGCAGCCCGAGGAGCGCCACATGCCAACTGAGCCCGATCGGATCGAACCCCGAGGCCTGCACGACTATTTGGCCATCATGACGAAGGCCGCCTTCCAGTCGGGGATGAGCTGGAAGGTCATCGAGGCCAAGTGGGACGGCTTCCTCGAGGCGTTCGACGGCTTCGACCCCGAGACGGTGGCCGGGCTCGACGAGCGCGACGTCGAGCAGCTCGCCCAGGACACCCGCATCGTTCGCAATCGCCGCAAGATCGAGGCGACCATTCACAACGCCGACACCATGCTGCGGCTGAGCGATGGGACGATGGACGGGCTCAAGGCCTGGTTGCGCAGCTTCGACGACTACCCGGCTCTCGAGAAGGCCATCCGCAAGGAGTTCAAGTTCATGGGCCCGAGCGGTATCTACATGTGGCTGTGGGTCGTGGGCGAGGACATCCCCGACTATCACGACGTCTTCGGCGACTGAGCCCTCCCGACATCGAGCCGACGCCCTTGGCATAGAGGGACGTGACCGAGCGGATCTGGTTCCGGAGCGACGTGGTGGCGATCGGGAGCTTCCGCCTGGCCGAAGAGGACTTCCGGCTCGACCGCCCACCCGGGGTGCTGTCGAACCTGATCGTCTTCCCCGGGTCCACGCACGAGATCACTCCCCGCCGGGGCGGAGACAGCGCCATCACCGACCGCAACAGCGTGCTGCTCTACAACCGCGGCGAGTCCTACCGGCGCCGCTTCATCGACCCCGTCGACCGCTGCGACTTCCTGGCCTTCGACGACGCCTGGGCACTCGAGATCGCCGGCGAGGTCGACCCGACGGCGCTCGTCAGGCCCGGCCGCCCGTTCGACCGCTTCCACGGCCCCGCCGACGTGACGATGTTCTGGGCGGCCCGGCGACTGCTGTCGGCGGCCCGTGCCGGATCGGCCCCGGCGATCGACCTGGAGATGGAGGCTCTGCGCCTGGCGCAAGCCGCATTTCATGCGTCCCGCCCGACCCGTTGTGCGCCGCCCCGTCTGCGTACCGCCCGCGCCCACGCCCGCCTGGTCGAGGACGTGAAGGAGCTCTTCGCCTCCGATCAGACCGAAGGGCACTCGCTGACGGAGATCGCAGATCGAGTCGGGGCATCGGCCGCCCATCTGGCCCGGGTGTTCCGGGCCGTCACCGGCACGACTCCCCACCGCTATCGGAGGCAGCTGCGCCTGCGGGCATCGGTCGACCACCTGCCGCGAGCTGACCTGTCACGGCTGGCCAACGAGCTCGGGTTCTCGTCGCACAGCCACTTCACCGCGGCCTTCCGGACCGCCTTCGCCTGCACCCCCAGCCAGGCGCGCGCCGAGCTGGCGAGCTGACTCAGCCGGCCGGCACCGGGCCGTCGTGCGTGGCCAGATAGACCTCGGTCTCGTTGCCGACCCCGAGCTCGAAGAGCAGGTAGAACCGCTCTCCGTCGTACGCCAGTTCGGTCCACCAGATCGCGGTCCCGCCGGCGGCGGCTGCATCGATCACGGGGCCGCGGCTCCTGGTCCACGTGAGGCCGTCGGCGGAGATGGCGATGCCGATCTTCTGGCGGATCGTCAGGGGATCGGTGACGGTGTTGGCCGAGGTGTAGAGCATGACCAGACCGTCTGGCGTCGCGACCACCCGGGGTTGATACACGTTGCGCTGGTCCCAGACGTTGCCCTCCTCCTGGGTGCCGGGGACCAACACCGGGTCGGACTCGGCGAACGTGGGATCGGTGGTCTCGGGGTCGTCGTGCTTCACCCACGACACGCCGTCATCGCTGGTCGCCAGCCCGATCATCGCCCGCTCCCGGGTCGTGCCGGTGAACCACATCCGGTAGCCCGACTCATCGATCACCACCGACGGGGCCCGGACGCCCATCTCGTCCCACGAGCCCTCGGGTCCTGCGACGAGGACGGGTTCGGGATCCGCCGTCCACGGCCCGCCGGGAGCCGGGGCCGTGGCTCGGCCGATGGACGAGGTCGAGACCGGCCAGGTCCCCTGGTCCCAGCTGTAGAAGTACATCACCCACGTGCCGTCCTCGAGCAGATGCACCGACGACGCCAACGCCGCCACGCCCACATAGGGGAGATCGGTCCCGTCGAAGATCGGCTCTGGCTCCTCTTCGACCCACGTGGCACCGCGATCCGCAGACGTCCAGTGACCCACCCCGACCCTGGCCGGCCAGTTGGCGAAGCCGTTCTGGAGCACGTGGAGCGTCCCGTCGACGAACACCGCCGCGCCCGGGTCGGTGTAGCGACCGTTCCAGCTGCCCGGCTCGCCGTTCGTGATGACCGCCGAGGGGGCCACGTCCTCGAACAACCCGGCCGCCGTGAACCGCTCGACCGCCGGAGGCGGCGCGGTGGTGATCGTCGTGGTCGCCGAAGTCGTGGTGGTCGTGGTCGTCGGGGCCGCGGTGGTCGTGGCGGTCTCGGCGACCGTCGTGGCGGTGGTCGTTGCCGTGGCAGCCGTCGGTTCTGCGGCATCACCACCGCCACAGGCGACCGCCGTCATCGCCATCACCAGGAGCACGATCCGCGTCCGCACACGCCACCTCCGACTCGCCGGCCGACATCGTGACCCACCCGCCTGGCTCCCCGCTATCACGAATCTGACCGGTTCGGCGGCTCACCCTGGCGGTGCGTAGGCTGCCGGGATGTGCTTCGACCCCGACTCGTCACCCCCGATCCCCGCCGGCGGCCGGGAGATCACGACCAACGACCTGACCCTCACCGCCCGCGACGGCAACGAGTTCTCGGCGTTCGAGGCGTTCGGCGAAGAGCGATCGGAGGCGGCGGTGGTCGTGCTGCCAGATGTGCGCGGTCTCTTCCAGTTCTACAAAGACCTGGCCGCCCGCTTCGCGCAGGCCGGCCACGACGCCATCGCCATCGACTACTTCGGGCGCACCGCCGGGATCGGCGAACGGACCAACGACTGGGACTTCTGGCCGCATGTCGAACAGACCACGTTCGAGGGTGTCCGTGACGACGTCACGGCGGCCGTGTCCCGGGTCCGCGCCGGCAACCCCGACCGCCCCGTCTTCACGGTGGGCTTCTGCTTCGGCGGTTCCTATTCGTGGCACCAGGCGGCCAACGGCCTCGGGCTGGCCGGCGTCATCGGGTTCTACGGGAGACCTCGGCGCCCCAACGAGACCAGCGGCGCCATCGACCGGGTGGCCGGCATGGCCTGTCCGGTCCTGGCGCTGATGGGCGGCGACGACCCCAGCATCCCCCAGGAGGACATCGATGCGTTCGAAGCAGCGCTGGGCGAGGCCGGCGTCGAGCACGAGGTGGTGGTCTACCCGGGGGCGCCCCACTCGTTCTTCGATCGCAAGTTCGACGAGTTCGCCGACGAGTCGGCCGACGCCTGGAGCCGGGTACTGGCCTTCATCGACGCCAACCGCTGATCACGGCCCATCGACAGGTCTCTTCGAGAACGTCCCGAGCCCATACGCCAGCGCCAGCACGGCACCGATGACCCCGACTGCGACGACGATGGCGTCGGTCGGCGAGAACCGTCCACCAGCCGACGGCGAGGGGGCCGCGGGTGCGGCGCTCTGGTCGCCCGGTTCGGGTGTCAGTCCTGCGACGCCCGATGCCAGGACGTCCACATCGACCACCACCCGGCCCTCCATGCCCGGATGCAGTGTGCAGAGGTACACATAGGTGCCTGGCTCGTCGAACGTGTAGGCGAACTGGTCGCCACTGTTCATGATCCCGGAGTCGAAGAGGCCGGCGGCGGTCACCGTGTGCGGGAGCGCCCCCTCGTTGGTCCAGACGACGGTGGTTCCGATCGGCACGATCGATGCCTGCGGGTCGTAGTCGAGGTCGATCACGGCGATCCCGAACGTCTCCCCTGCCGAGTCGCCCGACGCCCCTCGTGCCGCCGGCGGCGGGTCCGCCGATGCGTCTCCGAGGATCACCCCGTCGCCTCCCTCACCACCGCCGGTCGGCGTCCCACCGGCCGTGACGGTGATGGTCGCCGTCATCTCCGGATGGATCGTGCACAGATACGAGTACGTGCCGGGGTCGGAGAACGTGCGCCGGTAGCCGTCACCGGGCATGAGGATGCCGGAGTCGAAGGAACCGCCCGCGTCCGTCACCGTGTGCGGCAAGTCACCGTTGTTCACCCACGTCAGCGTCGAGCCGGCCGCCACCGAGAGCCTGGACGGCCGATAGTCGTTGTCGACGATCGACACCGACGAAGGACCAGCGGCGTCGCGTGGAGGATCGGCTGACCCGGCCGGGTCCGGGAGCGGATCGGCAGGCGGAGGCGCCGTGCCATCCTCACCGAGCACCGTGACGGTGCCGGTCATCTCGGGATGGATCGTGCACAGGTAGGCGAACGTGCCGGCCGTGGTGAAGGTCCGGCTGTACGTCTCCGCGGCCAGCAGGATGCCCGAGTCGAAACTGCCCGCCGCGTCGGTCACCGTGTGCGGGAGTGCTCCCGAGTTCGCCCACGTGACGGTCGATCCCACGGTCACGGTCAGCGTGGCCGGAGTGAAGCTGTTGTCGGCGATCGTCACGCCCCCGGCGGCGGGCGGCGGCGCAGGCGGCGGATCCGGTGCGGGCGGGGGCGGGGCGGGTGGCGCCGGCGGCGGTGCCTCGCCGTCGGCCCCCACCACGACGACGGTGGCCGTCATCTCCGGATGGATCGTGCAGAGGTAGTTGAACGTCCCGGCGGCGTCGAAGGTCCGCGCGTACGTCTCGCCCGCCAGCAGGAACCCCGAGTCGAAACTCCCTGCCGCGTCGGTGACCGTGTGGGGGATGGCTCCGGTGTTGGTCCAGGTCACCGTCGATCCGGTGTCGACGGTGAGGGTGAGTGGCGTGAACCCGTTGTCGAAGATCGACACCTCGCCTGCCGGTGGTGGAGGAGGCGGCGGCGCCGGGGCGGGCGGCGGCGTGGGATCCGGTGGCGGTGGAGGAGGCGGCTCCGTTCCGTCCTCGGCCAGCACCGTCACTGTGCCCACCATCTCCGGATGCAGCGTGCAGAGGTAGGCGTACACGCCGGCCGCGTCGAACGCGCGGGAGTACGACGCACCGACATCGAAGATGCCCGAGTCGAACGAACCGTCGGTGGCCGTCACCGTGTGCGCCCGGTCGTCGATGTTGTCCCAGGTCACCGTGCTGCCCAGCGCAACGGTCACGTCGGCGGGCACGAACAGGCGGTTCACGACGTCCACCACCAGATCCCCCGCCGGCGGTGGGGCCGGCGGGCCGTCGACCGGGTCGTCACTCACCACGATCGTCCCGAAGTAGGCGGCGTCCTCGTCGTTCCGGTCGTCGAGATACGAGAGCGTCCCGGCGATCGTCGGCGTGAACGAGAACGTCTCACCGGGCTCCAGGTTGCCGGAGTCGAACTCCTCGGGTCCCGAGGTGCTCCGCATCCGGTGGCGCTCGCCGTCGTCGTTGCGCCACGTGATGGTCGTCCCGACCTCCACCGTCACCGAAGACGGATCCAGCGTGTCGGTGATGACGATCGTGATCGGATCGGCGGCCAGCGCCGGTGCCACCGGGCCGACGATCCACATGAGATACACGGCCGCCAGCAGGAGCAGGTGCGAGGGCGGGATGGCGCGCCGGCCACGGCGGCGGGTGTCGATGGACGGCGTTGAGCTCTTGGAGGCTGGGCGCATGGGAACCTGGACCCTCTCGACCGGGAGTGCGCCTGCGTGGCGCCGTACCGTCTCAGCGTGCGGTGGCGTTGGTTAAGGGCACCTCATGGGACTGGCAACGGGCCTTCAGGCGAGCACCTCGGCCAGCGGCCGGCCGACGTAGGGCACCCCCTCGAGGATTCGATCCCGGCGACCCTCCATGAACCGGAGTTCCCAGGCGTTGGAGTCCTCCTCGTTCTCGATCGACACGAGCCAGTAGATGTCCATCTCCCGGTAGGCCAGCACCCGATCCGCCCCCTCCGGCCAGTCGCTCGGCAGCGTGGCGTATCGCTCGTACCCGCGCAGGAAGTGACGGAAGAACCGGCGGGTCTCGTCGACCGCGTCGACCTCCCGTCCGAGCAGCCAGTAGAACAGCACGATGGTGACGTCGTGCGTGGCCGTGCCCCAGCCACAGTCGTCGAAGTCGAAGACCGTGATGCGGCCGTCGTCGGTCATGAACAGGTT
>JBPEXB010000139.1:0-9264 GCA_052032125.1 Acidimicrobiia bacterium | reverse complement strand
GTCAGGTCGATCCTCGCCGAGAGGTTCGGAAAGGCCGCGGTGGCGTGCGGAATCGCCATCGCCTCGACGAAGTGCTGTTGGAACGCCGGCTCCACCGCCGTCTCGATCTTCTCGATGCGCTCCACCAGCCCTTCGATCTCTGCTCGAGCACGACCGCTGAGCAGCGCCATCATGGCGCCGGTCCCGGCGGCGTTCCCCGCCGCCGACACGTGGTCGAGGTCGCAGTCGGGGATCATGCCGAGCGCCATGGCGTACGTGGTGTCGATGTGGCTCCCGAAGGCACCTGCCAGACGTATCTCGTCCACCCGATCGACGCCGAGGTGATCCATCAGGAGCCGGATGCCGGCGTGGAGCGCCGCCTTGGCCAGTTGGATCGCACGCACGTCGTTCTGGGTCACGGTGATCTCGGGTGGGCCGTCGTGCAGCACGTACGACGCGGTGCGGCCGTCCGCCCGCAGACGATCGGACCGGCCGGCGCCGATGATCCTGCCATCGGCGGTGACGACGCCGGCCAAAGCGAGTTCCGCGACAGCTTCGATGATGCCGGACCCGCAGATGCCGGTGACGCCGGTCGCGCCGACGGCCTCGGCGAATCCGGGCTCGTCCGACCAGGGCTCCACGCCGATCACCTTGACCCTCGGTTCCAGCGTCTCGGGGTCGATCCGCACCCGTTCGATGGCCCCGGGCGCCGCCCGCTGGCCGGAGGAGATCTCCGCCCCCTCGAACGCCGGGCCGGTCGGGCTCGAGGCGGCCAGAAGGCGCCCGTTGCTCCCGAGGACGATCTCGGCGTTGGTGCCCACGTCGACCAGCAACTGGATCCGCTCGTCGCGATGGGGGCCCTCGCTGAGGATGGCCCCGGCGGCGTCGGCACCCACGTGCCCGGCCACGCACGGCAGCACGTAGACCCGCGCTCCCGGGTGTGCCTCGATGCCGACGGTCCGAACGGCGTCGCGGACCGACCCGCCGACGGCGAGGGCGAAGGGGGCGACCCCCAGCTGGCGTGGGTCGATCCCGAGGAAGAGGTGGTGCATGATCGGATTGCCGACCAGGGCGATCTCCAGCACGTCCGTGCGCTGAGCACCGGCCTCCTCGGCCAACTCGCCGACGAGTCGATCGAGCGCTCCCTGCACGGCGCGGGTGAGCGCGACCTCACCACCCTCGTTCATCATCACGTAGGAGACCCGACTCATCAGGTCCTCGCCGAAACGGATCTGCGGGTTCATCACGCCGGCCGACGCCAGCACCTGGCCCGTGAAGAGGTCGCAGAGGTGACCGGCGATGGTGGTCGAACCGACATCGAAGGCGATGCCCAACGCCCGATCGACGAAACCGGGCCAGACGGCGGTGAGCCGATCACCGTCGTGAATGGCGACCGTGACCTTCCATGCTCCTGCCCGGAGCGCCGATTGCAGCCCGGCCAGGACGTGGTGGTCGACCTCGACCCCGGCGATGTCCCACTGCGCATCGAGCGCCGACAGCAGCCGGTCGAGGTCCGAGCTCTGATCGTGCATGTCCGGCGGCGCCACCTCGAGATAGTGCAGGCGGACCACGGGATCCACGGGGATGTCGATGACCTCTGCCCGCTTCCGCACGACCTGGCGGTGGACCTGGCTCTCCGGCGGCACATCGATCACCACGTCCGCCAGCACCCGGGCCGCGCAACTCAGGCGGCGGGGCGGCTCGAGGGGGCGCCTGCCCCGGTACTCGGTCTCGACGCTCCCCCGCGGTGACAGCTGGTGGGTGCCGGCCGGGAGGTCGACCGACGAGCCGACCTCGACCTGGCACCGCCCGCAGATGCCTCGCCCGCCGCACACCGAGTCGATGTCGACGCCGAGCCCGCGGGCCGCGTCCAGCACGCTCGTCCCGGCGGCCACCACCCCGCGACGCCCGGACGGTGTGAAGACCACGTCGACCGTGGCGTGGGACGGAACCGGTGACTCACCCGTCATGGGCTCAGCCCGAGGCCGGTGCTCGACGGCGACGCCGGGGTCGACCGGACCCCTCGCCGTCGGGTTGTGGCTCGCGGTGCTCCCGGATCCACGCCATGCAGTCGGCGTCGTTCCCGTTGAGCACGTCGGCGGCCATCACCGCCGCCTTGATCTCCGGCTCGAGCGGGTTGGTGATCGCCGACGTCGGCCCGGCCCCCATCGCCATGCTCAGGAACGCACCGTTGATGCCCTTGCGGTTGGGGAGGCCGAAGCTCACGTTGGAGGCGCCGCAGGTCGAGTTGACCCCGAGCTCTTCCTTGAGCCTGCGCAGGATGTGGAAGACCTGCCGGCCCGCGTACCGCATGGCGCCGATCGGCATCACGAGCGGATCCACGACGATGTCGGACGCCGGGATCCCGTGGTCGGCGGCCCGGTTGACGATCTTGCGCGCCACCTCGAACCGCACGTCGGGATCCTCGGAGATCCCGGTCTCGTCGTTGGAGATCGCCACCACGGCCGCTCCGTGCTTGGCGACGAGCGGCAACACCCGCTCCATCTGCTCGTCCTCGCCGGTCACCGAGTTCACGAGCGCCTTGCCCTCGTACACGGCCAACCCCGCCTCCAGCGCCTCGACGATCGAGGAGTCGATGGACAGCGGCACATCGACGAGCGACTGCACCAACTGCACGGCCTGGGCGAGGATCGCCGGTTCGTCGGCGAGCGGGATGCCCGCGTTCACATCGAGCATGTGGGCACCTGCCGCCACCTGGGCGAGCGCATCCGCCTCGACGCGACTGAAATCGCCCTCTTTCATCTCCGCCGCCAGCAGCTTGCGGCCCGTGGGGTTGATGCGCTCGCCGATGATCACGAAGGGCCGGTCGAAGCCGATCACGACCTCGCGAGTGGCCGAGCCGACGACGGTCTCGGTCATTGCCGGCCTCCTTCGTCCCCTGCCTGCTCGGTTGGCGGCTCCGCCCACCCACCGTTGGCCACCAGCTGTGCGATGCGCTCCCGCGTGTAGTCCGCCTCGAGCTGCGCCGCTCGCGCCTCGGCCTCGGCCTGGATGTCGTCGCCGCAGGGGGTGGCCTGGCGGCGCCACTCACCGATGTACTCGTCGTACTTCACCTTGTCGGCCACTGCCGCCGCCCGGTCGATGGCGACCTGGAAACGGCTCGACAGCTCGAGCGCCACCTTCTCGCCCCCCGCCCGGCCCGTCACCTGCGCCGGGATGTCACGCCAGTAGATGGTGATCAGCTCCGTGCCCGGCCGGGCCCGACGAGTGCTCCTGCGGGCGGTCACCGAACTCACCCGGCCAGCGCCGTCGGGGCGGCGACCGATCGCAGGGAGGACTCGAGGTCGCCATAACCAGCCCGGAGGTGCTCGAAGGCCAGCCCGAGCCGCTCGGCGGCCTCTCGCGCCTCGTCGACGAGCTGAGGGTCGTCGACCTGGGACAGGTACACGACCCTGCGGTAGTTGCCGAAGTACGCGTCCCGCAGATCGGGATGCCGATCGAGCCCGAGGTAGCGATAGACGAACCGGTCGAAGTGCTTCACGAGGAAGTCGGTGAGATAGAACGTGCCCAGCTCGGCCTCGTGCAGGCCGGCGAACACCGGGCCGGTGGCGAAGAACTCGTAACAGTGCGCCCCCGGCAGCCGTTCCACACCGTCGTGGCGGGCCAGGAGTGCGTCGAGGTGGCCACCGGTGCCGCAGTCCCCGTAGCCGATGAGGACGTGGTCGTAGTCGGTGCCCACGGTGTCGAGGCGCCGCTCGATGGCCGGCGTGATCTGGTCGGGCACGTGATGGAGCGTGGCGGGAAGACACTCGAGGGTGACGTGATGCCACTGGTTGAGTCGGACGAGGTCGAGGATCTCTCTGGCCAGGGCACCGCAGGCGAGCACGAGCACCCGGGGTGCCACCACCTCGCGATCGACCGGGATCTCAGGCATCCTCGCTCATCAGGATGCGCCGTTTCATGACCAGGTCCTTGGCGGTCTCCGAGGCCACGGCGGCGTCGCGGCAGTAGGCGTCGGCTCCCACGGCCTGGCCGAACTCCTCATTGAGCGGCGCCCCGCCCACCATCACGATGTAGTCGTCGCGGATCCCCTTCTCGACCAGCGTGTCGATGACCACCTTCATGTAGGGCATGGTGGTGGTCAGCAGGGCCGACATGCCGAGGATGTCCGGCCGATGCTCCTCGAGGGCTTCGAGGAACTCGTCGACGTCCGTGTTGATGCCGAGGTCGATCACCTCGAAGCCCGCCCCTTCGAGCATCATCCCCACGAGGTTCTTGCCGATGTCGTGGATGTCGCCCTTGACGGTGCCGATCACCACCTTGCCGATCGTCTCGGCTCCGGTCTCGGCGAGCAGCGGGCGCAACACCGCCATCCCGGCCTTCATCGCATTGGCGGCCAGCAGCACCTCGGGCACGAACAGGATCCCGTCCCGGAAGTCGATGCCGACGATGCGCATGCCCTCGACGAGGGCGTCGTTGAGCGTGTCCTGCGGCGACCAGCCCCGCTCCAGCAGGATGATGGTCCCCTCGTGGATCTCGTCGGCCAGGCCGTCGTAGAGATCGTCGTGCATCTGCTCGACCAGCTCTTCGTCGGAGAGGGTCCGAAGATCGAGTTCTTCTTCGCTCATGTGACCTCGTCAGGCCTGGGCCGGCGATCGCCGGGTTGGTGATTCGAACGACCGCCGAGGCGATCCTGTTCCATGATGCGGAACAGTCCTACAGAGTGGGACATTACCGCACCGGACGCCCGCAAGCCACTGTCAGCCATGGGCTTTTCGCCAGCCAGCAGGCCCTTTGCGGGCTCCCCTCGCAGTAGCGACGAACCCGCGGAATCGGTAGTCTGTCCCGCATCGCAGGAGGGTTCCACATCGTGGAACTCGCCGGCCCGGCTCCACGGCACCGCCGCCCCGGCAACACACTCCGTGAGGCACCTCGACACCCAGATGAACAAGGAGTCCTACGGTGAGTGATCTCCCCAGCAGCGCCAACGTGGTCGTCATCGGAGCCGGCATCGTTGGCAACTCGGTCGTCAAGCACCTCGCCAACCTCGGTTGGACCGACATGGTGCAGATCGACAAGGGACCTCTCCCCAACCCCGGCGGCTCGACGGGCCACGCCTCCAACTTCATCTTCCCCGTGGACCACAACAAGGAGATGGCCCACCTGACGATGGAGTCCCAGCGGCAGTACGAGGAGATGGGCGTCAACACCACCAGCGGGGGCATCGAGGTGGCCCGCACCGAGGAGCGGATGCACGAGCTCCAGCGCCGCATGACGTCGGCCAAGGCGTGGGGCGTCGAGGCGCACATGCTGTCGCCCAGCGAGGTCAAGGACATGGTCCCCTTCCTCGACGACAGCGTCATCATCGGCGGCTTCTACACCCCGTCGGTCTCGGTGGTCGACTCCCTGCAGGCCGGCACGCTCATGCGGCAGTTCGCCGTCGACAAGGGGGCACTGACGCTCGCCCCGGTCACCGAGGTCGAGGACATCACCACCGAGAACGGACGGGTGACGGGCGTCATGACCAACAAGGGCTACGTGGCGGCCGATCACGTCGTCATCTGTTGCGGCGTGTGGGCTCCCCGCCTCGCCCGTATGGCCGGTGCCACGATCCCCCTCACCCCCGCCGTGCACCAGATGATCGACGTCGGCCCGCTCGAGGAGCTGCAGGCGACCAACAACGAGATCGGCTTCCCCATCGTCCGCGACATGGACACGTTCTGTTACGAGCGCCAGACGGGCGGGTCGATGGAGGTCGGCTCATATGCCCACCGTCCGATCTTCCACCACCCCGACACGATCCCCTCCATCGAGGAGTCCCGCCTCTCGCCGACCGAGCTGCCGCTCACCCAGGACGACTTCGACCCGCAGCTCGAGCAAGCCATCGAGCTCATGCCGTTCCTGGGGGATGCCGAGATGCGCTACGGCATCAACGGCCTGCTCAGCCTCACGCCCGATGCCATGCCTCTCGTCGGCGAGACGATCGAGGTCAAGAACCTGTGGTCGGCCAACGCCATCTGGATCAAGGAAGGCCCCGGGACCGGCGAGGCACTCGCCCAGTGGATGACCCAGGGGTATCCGGAGGTGGACCCGCACGCCTCCGACATCGCACGCTTCTACGGGTACATGCGCACCGAGAAGCACATCCTGGCCCGCTGCAGTGAGCACTTCAACAAGACCTACGGCATCGTCCACCCCCGCGAGCAGTGGGAGACCCAGCGGGAGAGCAGGGTCAGCACCCTCCACGACATCACCAGCGACCTCGGGGCGGTCTATTTCGAGGCCGGCGGGTGGGAACGGCCCCACTGGTACGAGTCGAACGCCCCTCTGGTGGAGAAGTTCGCCGACCAGATCCCCGAGCGGCCCCACGAGTGGGATCGTCGCTGGTGGTCACCGATCCAGAACGCCGAGCATCTCCAGCTCCGCGAGACGGTCGGCATGATCGACCTGTCGGCCTTCGCCCTCTTCGACATCGAGGGCCCGGGCGTCGTCGACTACATGCAGATGATGACCGTCAACCAGGTCGACCGGCCGGTGGGCAGCGCCGTGTACACGCCGCTGCTCAACGAGGAAGGCGGCTTCCGGTCCGACCTCACCGTCATGCGCCTCGGCGAGCATCACTACCGCGTGGCGACAGGTGGCTTCGACGGCGCTCGCGATGCCTACTGGTTCCGCAAGTGGCTCCCTGAGGACGGCTCGGTCGTGTTCAAGGACGTCACGTCGTCGATGACCACCATCGGTGTGTGGGGCCCGAACGCACGAGCCCTCATCGAGAAGGTCACCACCGACGACGTGACCAACGAGGGCTTCCCCTACGGCACCGTCCAGCACGCCACGATCGGCTCGATCCCCGTGACCATGTTCCGGATCTCCTACGTCGGCGATCTCGGCTGGGAGGTCTACACCGACATGGAGCACGGCCCCGAGCTGTGGCGAACGCTTTGGGAGGCCGGCCAGGACCTCGGTGTGGTGCCGGTGGGTGCCGGCATGTACGGCACGACCGGACGTATCGAGAAGGGCTACCGCCTGATGGGCTCGGAGCTGGAGTCCGAGTACAACCCGGTCGAGGCCGGGCTGGCGCGGCCCCGGGTCAAGTCGGCCGACTTCATCGGCAAGGCGGCCTACCTCAAGGCTCGCGACGAGGACCCGGCGGCGGTCTGCTGCACGCTGTCGATGGACAGCCACGTGTCCGACTCCGGTATCGCCAGGTTCCCGGTGGGTGGCAACGAACCGATTCTCGACCTCGATGGCAACCGCATCATCGACACCAAGGGTCGGGTGTCGCGGGTCACCACCGCCGGCGCCGCCCCGTCGCTCGGGACCTATCTGTTGCTTGGCTACCTCCCGCCCGAGCATGCGGTCGAGGGCACCAAGCTGCAGATCATGTACCAGAACGAGCTGTTCCCGGTGACGGTCGCCCGCGTCGGCAGCCAACCCCTGTTCGATGAAGACGACAGTCGGATGAAGTCGTGAGGGGACGGACCTCCTTCGTCGGCCTGTCCCCAGTACTGAGTACTCAGTACTCGGTACTCAGTACTCCCCTCCTGCGGAGGCGGTGAACCCGTGCGGATCCTGGTAGCCGTGAAGCGTGTCCCGGCGCCTGGCGCTCGGATCGTGTTGACCCCTGACGGGCAGGCGATCGACGCCAGCATGCTGGGCTTCACGATCTCACCGCACGAGGAGTGCGCCGTCGAGGAGGCGGTCCGGCAGGTCGAACAGCACGGCGGCTCGGTGACCGTGCTGACGCTCGGCCCCCCGGAGGCGGAGGAGCAACTCCGCACCGCCGTGTCGGTGGGGGCGACCGACGCCGTCCTGCTCGAGACCGACGGGTCCGACTGGGATCCCGTGGCCACGGCCAAGGCGCTGGCAGCCTCCATCTCCGGCCTCGAGGACGAGCACGGGCCGTACGACCTCGTGCTGTTCGGGAACGAGGCCGCCGACTCCGGCGGGTATCAGGTGGGGATCCGGGTGGCGCACCTGCTGGGTCGCCCGATCGTGTCCGGGATCAAGGGCATCGAGGTGGACGGCGACACGGTCACTGCCCGTCGCGATACGCCCACCGGTGCCGAGGTCTACCGCTTGCCGCTCCCGGCGGTGCTGGCGGTCCGCGAGGGCATCAACCTGCCCCGCTACCCGACCATGAAGGGCCGGCTCTCGGCCAAGAAGGCGGAGGTGACGAGGCAGACGCCCGAACGAGCCGCCTCGGGCCAGTCGATGGTCACGCTCGTGTCACCGCCGGCCCAGGACACGCCGACCGAGATACTCGGTGACAGCCCGGACGCAGCGGCCGCAGTGGTCGACCTGCTCGAACGGTTGGGCTTGGCCTGATGCCGCATCTCTTCCTGATCGAGCACGATCGTGGCGACATGCCGGAGACCACGCTCGAAGGCCTCACCGCCGCCCGTCGAGTGGCCGAGGCGGCCGGCGAGACGATCGATGCCGTGGTCATCGGCGACGCCGGGCGAAGCCTGGCGAACGATCTCGGGGCCTACGGGGTCGCCACGGTGCACCTCATCACCCACGAGGCGCTGAGTGACTACGCCCCCGCCGCCTGGGGCGATGCCCTCGCCCAACTGGCCGTCATCAACGGTGCCGGCGCCGTGTCGGCCACCGGCACCGAACGCGGCAACGAGGTCATGGCCCACCTGGGCGCCCAGCTGGACATGGCCCTGGTGGCCAACTGCATCGAGGTCGATCCCGGCGAGGCGTGGGAGATGACCAGGGTGCGGTGGGGCGGCAGCCTCCATGAGCGCGCCCGCCTCCAGTCGCCGATCAAGCTGATCACCCACGCAGCCCACTCCACGGAGGCCGAGCCCGCCGCCGCACCGGGCGCTGCAGCGGTCCAGGACTTCACGCCTGAGCTGGGCGAGGACGCCGCCGTGACCCGCATCGTCGACCGCATCGTGACCGAGGAAGGGATCACGCTGGCCACGGCACCAGTGGTCGTCTCAGGAGGGAGAGGCGTCGGGAGCGCCGAGGGCTTCGCCCCTCTCGAGGAGCTGGCAGAGCTGCTGGGCGGTGCCGTGGGCTGCTCGCGGGTGGTCACCAACAACGGCTGGAAGAACCACAAGTTCCAGGTCGGCCAGACCGGGACGGTCATCGCGCCCGACCTCTACATCGCCTGCGGCATCTCCGGGGCGATCCAGCACTGGGTCGGGATGATGGCGGCGAAGAACGTGCTGGCGATCAACATCGACAAGGACGCCCCGATGGTGACCAAGGGCGACTTCGCCGTCATCGCCGACCTCCACGAAGTCGTCCCCGCCATCACCGCCGAGATCCTCAGGCGTCGCGGCATGGCCCGCGAAGACGCATAGCCGGGAA
>JBPEXB010000138.1:0-3844 GCA_052032125.1 Acidimicrobiia bacterium | reverse complement strand
CAAGCCGGCGGATGCCACCGCGCCGCCTGCAAGGCAGGCCGCGCCGTTGCACGGCGCCCGGAGTTTGCGAAGCAAACTCCAAGGAGCCCGATTCCATCGGGCTCCCGTTCAAGAATCTTCCATCATTTGCCGATTTTGCCTGCACAGGGGGATGCGCTGGGGGGCGCAAGGAGAGGAGACTCCACATGCGCCCTGGCCGTACGAGCCGCACCCTCGCCGGGACGCTGTCGGCAGCCATGGTGGCTGTGACGGTTCTCGCCCTCGCTGTGCCTTCATCGGCGGAGATCGAGTCAGCTACTCCGACCTCCCAGACCGTCGCAGCCGGCGACACGGCCACCGTCACCGTCTCGCTCGACAGCGTCGGTGCGTCCTGCCTCTCTGCACTGACGCCGCCTCCCGGGTTCACCGTCCTCTTCTCGCCGACCTGCACGGCGACCGCTGCTGCATGGACGTCGGTCGCGACGATCACGGTCGCCGACACGACCCTCCCCGGCACGTATGCCATCAACATCCTCGAGACGCCGACCTCGCCGCTGGAGCCGACCGACGTCGCCGTCGTGACCATCACCGTCGATTCGGAGCTGACCACGACCGTGCCCGAGGTGAGCACCACCTTGCCCGAGGTCACGACCACCCTCCCCGAGGTCACCACCACGCTTCCCGACGTGACCATCACCCTCCCCGAGGTCACGACCACGCTGCCACCCGTCTCGACCACGCTGCCGATCGATACGAAGTCGTCGCCGACCTTGCCGGCGATCACGCTGCCGACCCTGCCGGGCGAGACGACCACCACGACGACTCCCGGCGCAACGACCACGACGACAACGGTCGCCGGCTCCGGCAGCGCGACTCAGCCCGACGACGCCACGAGCTCCCCCTCGACGACGCTGGCGGCAGGCACGGCGCCGGGCGGCGCCGGCACGCCACCTGCCGCAGGACCGGGCCCTGGCGGGAATGTCGACGAGACGGTCGCACCGCCAGGACCGAGCGGCGAGGAGAGCCCGCTCGGTTCCGCCCTCCGCGCCCGGCGAGTGATCGAGGGTGAGGGCAACAGGGAGCATCTGGCCGGCCTGATCCCTGCCAGCGACCCGGCCGCCGCCTCGCCCCGGCCCGACTCGCTGGCTGCCCGACTCCTCTCCAGCATCCCCGAGCTGGCACTCGGTGCCGTCACCGGCCCGCTGGCGGTACTGCTCGCCAGCCTGCGAGCACTGCTGGAGAGCTGGACGATCGCTGCGATCCCGCTCGCAGTCGGCGCCCTGTGCGTGCCTCGATGGCGCACGCACCTGGTCCGTTTCACGCAGGGCCGCCTCCAGGCGCTTCGGGACCCGGCGTGAACGATCGCCTCACGTCCATCGTCCACGCCCTGATCTCGGGCGCGGTCGCAGCCGGGCTGATCCTCGGCGGCGCGATCTTCGCCGACGCCTCGTCGGCCGGCGTCATCGCCGAGCACGCCGACGTGCAACACCGGGCGCAGGCGGTCGTCGCCAGCGCCTGGACCACCGAGGCGCTGTTGACCCAAGCCGAGCTGGTGTGGCTGTCGGCACCGTTCGACGACGACTCCCGGGGGACGGCGCTCGCCGCCGTCCTCGAGGCCGCCGACCGGCTCGAGGCCGACTCCATCGCCCTGTACGAAGTCGCCCCGGGCACCTTCGAGGACGAGTACCAGCCGGCCCGCGACGTCCGCACGGCCGCGTCGGCCCTCGAGGCGGGGATCACCGGCACCAGCCAGGTCGACAGGGCGCGCGCCACGCTGCTCGCCACGGTCGCATCGGCCAACGCCGAGCTCGAGGCCCGTCTGACGGCCATTGGCCTCGCCTCGACCGACGCCGGCCGAGCCGCCACCGCCACCCGCTGGCTCATCGCCGTCATCGTGCCGGCGACCATGATCGTCTGGCTTCGGGCTCGGCACCGCAAGCGGGAGCGCAAGCTGGAGCTGGAACACGAGCTGGAGACCGAGCGACGCGTTCGTGCGTCCAAGATCGACTTTCTCGATGCCGTCGTCCACCACCTGCGGGCACCGTTGCGCACGGTCGTCGAACTGGCCGAGTCGTTGCGGACCCGATCGGACACCTTCAATGCCCGACAGCGTCGTGACCTGGTGGAGACGATCGCCGACCAGGCGCACGACCTCGAGTACTTGATCGAAGATCTGGACGTGGTCGGACAGCCGGAGGATGCAGAGGTCTCCTGGGACCCCGCACCCTGTGACGTGCGACGCACGGTCGAAGCCGTGCTCGCCGGGCTCGGCATGCAGCACAGCGAGTCGGTGGTGGTCCTGGGCTCGGGAGCCGCGACCGCCGACGAGACGCGTATCCGCCAGATCCTCCGCAACCTGATCTCCAACGCCGTCGAGTCGAGCGCCGAATACGTCGCCGTCGTCATCAACGAAGGCGAGGACGCACTCTCGATCACGGTGAGCGACGACGGCCCACGGCGGGCTTGCGGCGAGGAGCTGTTCTCGCTGACGGCCGACATGTCGTGCGCGGAGGACACTGCGGCGGCGCTCGGCCTGTCGCTGTCGAGGCGCCTCGCCCGCATCATGGGCGGCGACTTGGTCTTCGTCGACGAGCCAGACGTCACGACGTTCCGGTTGACCCTGCCTGCAGCCGATCTCTCGTTGGTCGTGAGGGAGCTCGCCGACGGGAGTGTGTTGTCCACGCGCGACGTGCTCGCGGCCGTGGAGCGAGCCAACTTCCAGATCGCCTTCCAGCCGATCTTCGACCTGGCCGCCCCGCAGCGGCTGCTCGGGTTCGAGGCCCTCAGCCGTTTCCCCTCGGCCACGCCAGACCGCTGGTTCGGCGCCGCCGCCCGGCTCGGCGTCGGCGTCGATCTGGAACTCACCGCCATCCGCAAGGCCGTGCGCCAGTTCTCCTCGTTCGGGCGCACCGGGTATCTGGCGGTCAACGTCAGCGACGAAGCTCTCCTCTCGACCACACTGGTCGAGGCGCTGCGGGGTGTGCCGCCCGAGCGGGTGGTGCTGGAGCTGTCTGAAGATGCCGTCATCGCCAACTTCCAGCGCACCCGGGAAGCGATCGACCGGCTCCGCGCTCGCGGGTACCGGCTGGCACTCGACGATGTCGGCAGCCGCGACGTCGACCTGTGGATGATCGCCGGCCTCCGACCCGAGATCATCAAGCTCGACAAGTCGCTGCTCGAGGAGGACTCGGCACCGTCGGTGCAGGCCGTGCTCGGTGGCCTCGTCGAGGTGGCACGCCGCCTGGGCGCCTCGGTCGTCGCCGAGGGCATCGAAACCGAGGCGCACCTCGCCGCGATGCGCTCGCTCGGCGCCACCGCCGGGCAGGGCTACTTCCTGGGACGCCCCGCCACGCCGGCGGATTCGGAGTTCGAGATGTACCGGCTCTACTCGGAGGCGGAGGCGATCAAGGCGAGCTGAGCCGGCGCTCGGCGAAGAACCCGGTCAGCACCTCGGCGCACTCCGTCTCGCGCACACCGGCCACGAGGTCGACCCGATGGTTGAGACGCCGGTCCTGGGGGATGTTGAAGAGGCTCCAGCAGGCGCCCGCCTTGAGGTCGGCGGCGCCGTAGACGATCCGCTCGAGCCGGGCATGGACGGCTGCACCCGCACACATGGCGCAGGGCTCGAGCGTGACGACCAGCGTGTGACCCTCCAGACGCCATGTGCCACCGGCCCTGGCCCCCGCCGACAGCACGAGCATCTCGGCATGCGCAGTGGGATCGGCTCGCTCCTCCCGCCGGTTGTGGTCGGCGGCCACCACGGCACCGTCGGGCCCGACGAGCACCGCCCCCACCGGCACGTCGCCATGCTCCGTCGCCCGACGCGCCTCCGCCAGCGCCACCTCCATGTGCGAGTCCCACATAG
>JBPEXB010000137.1:0-1554 GCA_052032125.1 Acidimicrobiia bacterium | reverse complement strand
TCCACCTCCCGCTTCTCTCGGAGCGCCGCACCGAGCAGCGCCTTCGGCGGCGCCTGGATCATCGGCGAGCCGCCCAGCGTCGACTCGCCCGCGACACCGCCCGACTCCGCGAGCAGCACGTCGAGTTCGGTC
Source organism: Acidimicrobiia bacterium (assembly GCA_052032125.1). Classification (GTDB taxonomy): domain Bacteria; phylum Actinomycetota; class Acidimicrobiia; order Spongiisociales; family Spongiisociaceae; genus JBPEXB01. Next base: position 1,422 of record JBPEXB010000137.1, on the reverse strand, counting down.
TGCCAGTCGCCGGCGCGTCGACGGAGCGCAGCCGACCGGGCGAGGTCTTGGATCATCATCTCTCCCTCGGCGACATGCTGGTGCAGGTCGCCGAGCACGAACCCCAGGAGACGAACGGTGGGAGCGTCGACGATGTCGGAGGTGACGTGCCGGTGAAACGTGTAGGTGGCGAGCAGGTGGGGCACCAGGACGCGATACACGCCGACGAGCTTCTCGATCGTCTGGTCGCCGTCGTCCGGCGCGGTGAGGCGCGTCATGAAGGCCGCGAATGCGTCGTTGGCCGGTTCGGCTCGATGCTCGTTGGCCTCCTTCAGCTCCGGAAGCCGTTGACGCCAGAGGTCCGCGTGCCAGGCGTGCTGATAGCAGTGCGGTCCCAGCATGGCCTTGACGTCGAGCTCGGGGATCGTCGCGACCCAACCGCCGAGCGCAGCCGAGATCTGCTGCTGCGCCCACCGGTACCCGACGATGCGCTCGACGGACTCCTCGACGGTCCACTCCCCGACCAGACGCCTGCGATCCCAGTAGGGAAAGGGACGGGCATGCCGCTCGGGGCCGTAGCCGGTCACCTCTCGGGAGGCGGTCCGCGCGTCGCCGTTGGAGCTCATCGACCGCTGACCTTCGGTCCCGCCCCGGCGACCTCGGCGATGTCGTTGTCGGAGAAGCCGGCGAGCTTTCGCAATTCGCTGGCGATCGGGAGGAACGCCGCCTGATTGGCGCCGTCGTAGGAACCACGGAGACCCCCCAGACTGAATGCTCGGTCCACCTTGCGCTGGAACGAGACCACCTTCTTCCGGCGCTCGGGGTCGTCCTCGGTGAGCGCCTTCGACCAGACTTGTCCGAACCGGACATGGGTGACTTCGTCGGCTGCGACATAGTCGACGCTTCGCCAGATGACTTCGTCCTCGGCCTGCTTCCCGAACCGGATGGTGTCGTCGAACACATCGAGGGCCAGGCCCTCGAGACACCGATTGACACCGACGACACGTTCGGCAGGATCGTCCGAACACCCGAACTCGAAGAGGAAGAGATTCTCCGGGAACTCTCCGATCTCACAATCGACATGTTCGAGCAAGGCGGAGTACGTCTCCACATGACGCGTCTCGTCCCAACACTGCCGAGCCATGTCCAGCTGGAACTTCCACGGCAGCTCATCGTCGTCGCAGAAGTCCCATGCCGAACGGCCGGCAGCCTCGAGCGCCTGCATCTCGCCCATGAAGATGCCGTGCATCTGCGACTTGATGAACAACGGGGCATCGTCGTCGGTCGGTCGGACCCGCTTGAAGAACTGTGGTGCACCGCCATCGCCGGACTCCATCGCTTCACGCATCTCGTCGTTGGCCATGAGGCTCTTCATCGTCTCCTCGACCTGCTCGACCGTCACCTCCTCGGCCATCAGGAAGTCCAACGGGACCGGGGTTCGTG
>JBPEXB010000136.1:0-5630 GCA_052032125.1 Acidimicrobiia bacterium | reverse complement strand
CGCCGTTCTACGCCGAGTCCGGCGGCCAGGTCTGCCTGGGCTTGGTTCGCCAGGGCGGCCGGGTCGCTCCATTCGTTGAACGGCTCGAACCACGCCGCACCCTGTGAGCCATTGGCCCACTGGCCGGCGCCCTTGGGGGCCACCCAGTACTGCTCGAAGCCCACCCGGTAGTTGTCCAGCAGCGGGGCGATCGCCTGCCCGAGCTTCGTGTCGAGCGTCGCCGTGGGCTGCGTGGGGATGAGACCAACGGTGTTGACGAACGTCTGGTACTCAGCCGGGTCCGAGAGGGCCGCCAGGTAGGCCATGGCCGCCTCCTTGTTGGGGGCGTTCTCGGCGATCATCCAGCTCATGTCGTACTTGCCGAACAGGTACTGGTTGTCGGCTGCGTTGTCACTGCCGGGGAACGGGACATACGTCCAGTCGAACGCCGGGTTGGTGTCCTCGACGGCAGGAGCCTGCCACACGCCGGTCGGCATGAAGGCCACGTCGCCGGCCGAGTAGCGGGCGGGCCCGGCGTCGTGCGAGAGCCCGGTCACGCCGGCCTCGAGCATGTCCTGCGCGTACACCTGGTAGCGGCTCCACAGCTCGAGGGTGTCGGCGTCGTTCCACTGGACGTCGCCGGTCCAGAGACCCTCGACCAAGCCGGCCTGGTCCGGGTAGTAGGCACCCAGGAGGCCGTAGGCCCCGACGAACACCGGCCAGCCGTCCGCCCCGCCGACCGTCATGCACTCGTTACCGGCAGCCTTGATGGCGTCGCAGGCGGAGACGAGCTCGCTCCAGGTGGTCGGGATGGAGACACCCACGTCGGCGAGCAGGTCGTTGTTGACGAACATGCCGCTGTAGGAGACGCGACCCGCCGGGACCGCGTAGACGCGGCCGTTGTAGGTCGTGGCGTCGGCCAGCGCGGTGGCGTCGTAATTGGCGACGAACGGCTGATCGGTCAGGTCGGCGATCAGGCCGGCGTCGATCAGCTGCTGCCACACCGGCGCATCCGCGTCGGTCATGTAGGGCTGCACGCCGTTGGAGAACGCCGAGCAACCGCCCGGGCAGTAGTCGATGACGTCCACGTCGCCTGCGGTGAGCCGAGTCTGGGCTGCGGTGCCCAGGTCGCTGGAGCCCACGACTTCCATCTCGACGGTCACGCCTGGGTTGGCGGCCTCGAAGCGGGAGTTGAAGTCCTCCATGTACTCCACGAGCGGCGGGTTCTGGTGGAGGAGCACCTTGATGGTGCCCTCGACGCCCGCAGCCATCGTCGTGGCTGTCGTGGCTTCCGTGGCCTCTGTGCCCTCGGTTTCCTGAGGTGCCTCGGTGGCGGCGGTCGTGCCTTCGGTCGCGGTCGTCGCCTCGGTCTCGGTCGTCTCGCCGTCGCCTCCACAGGCGGCGGCGATCAGCGCCAGGACGACGAGCAGGATTGCCGTCAAGCGGCCCTTGCTGATCACAGTCGATGCTCCTTCATGGTCGATGTGGTCGCTGCGCTCCCCGCACCGTGGACGACCGCACGCGCGGCAGCCCCGGAGTCGTCGGGGGAACTGGAGGGGAGCGATCGAGGGACGACGTGCGCGACAGATCCGGTCGCCCGGTCGTTCGGTGCACCTGTCCTCATCGTACCTCCCTTGGGAGCGATCCCAGTAGTAGTCCGGGAGCGCTCCCAGCGAATATACCGGTATGACTTCCTGTCCGTCAACTGGAAGCCCATGTTTCGCTGAAATCCCAGGTTGCTTGACGACCTGCGACGAACGGCATTAGGGTGACACGACAGCAGGGAGCGCTCCCTGAGAGCGTTCCCAGAATCTTCGTTCCAGCAGTTTTCGTCCCAGCAGTGTTCGTCCCAGCAATGTTCGTTCCAGCAATGATGAGTTCGGCCGTCCGGTCTCGCGGTGGCCGGTCAGAACGCAGTTCCGTCGCGAAGGGGAAGTCGTGAACCTGACACTCGAGGACATCGGCAGGTTGGCCGGTGTGTCCCGATCGACGGTCTCGCGCGTGATCAACGAGCAGCCGTCGGTGCGCGAAGACGTGCGTGCCCGCGTCCTCGACGTCATTCGCACGACCGGCTACGTGCCGAACGTGGCTGCTCGCTCGCTCGTGTCCGGCCGGAGCGGGGTCTTGGGCTTGGTCATTCCCAGCCGTGTCCATGCGCTGTTCGAGGATCCGTACTTCGCCCGGTTGATCCAGGGAATCAGTGCGGCCAGCAACGAGGCCGGCACGACGCTGTCGCTCTTCCTCTTCCAGAACGAAGCCGAGGAAGCCGAGCTGTACCCCCGTGTCGTGACGTCCGGATTTCTCGACGGGATGATCATCACCGCCACCCGCATGGCCGATCCGCTGCTCGCCAGGGTCAGCGGAGGCGTGGTCCCGGTCGTGTCGATCGGCCGGCCCGACGTGGACGGTGTCAGCTACATCGACGCCGACAACCACGGCGGCGCCCTCCGTGCTGCTGCCCACCTCGCCAATCTCGGTCACGAGCGCATCGGCTTGCTGGGCGCCCCGGTGACGACCACCGCCGGCGTCGACCGTCTCAACGGATTCGTAGAGGGCCTCGCTCTGTCCGGCAGAGCCCTCCACCCGAGCCTTCGGGTCGATGGCGACTTTTCGGAAGCGAGTGGCTACGACGCCATGGCGAGGCTGCTGGAACAGGAGCCCGACGCCGTGTTCGTGGCGTCGGACACCATGGCCATGGGCGCCCTTCGTGCGGTGCGCGAGCGAGGCTTGCGCATACCCCAGGACCTTGCGCTCGTGGGCTTCGACGACATGCCGGCGTCGAAGACCTCGGTGCCGGCGCTCACCACCGTCCGCCAGCCCGTGGCTGATACCGGTGCGCGAGCGGTCGAGATGCTCAACCAGCTGATCTCCGGCGAAGCCAGTGCCCCGATCGTGGAGATCATGCCGGTCGAACTGGTGGTCCGCGGCTCGTGTGGTGCCGCAAGGACGTCGGCGCCGGAGTGATCGAGTCATCCCTCACTCCTCCTAGGGATGAGGCGGGCCGCCATCGTGTTGGGCGGCCCGGCAACGGCCGTCGCCGTGGTCGCCTCGGCCTCCTCGTGGCGACCACGGCGATGGTCACCATCGCAGCCTGTTCGTCGGCGGGCGACGGAGTGACGCCGTCAACGAACGCAACGTCGACTGAGCCCACCGCGGCGGCCACCGGTGCCACCGCCACGACCCCGGCGACCCCGGCCGGCTATCTCGACCCGTCCATGCCTGTGGAGGTCCGGGTCGACGACCTCCTGGCGCGCATGACCCTCGACGAGAAGATCGGCCAGATGACGCTGCTCGAGAAGGGCTCGATCACGCCTGCCCTGGTCGAGCGGTTCCACGTCGGGGCCATTCTCAGCGGCGGCGGCGGAGCCCCCTCTGACAACAGCGTCGAGGGCTGGCGAGAAATGGTCGGAGCGTTCCAGGAAGCGTCGCTTGCCACCCGCCTCGGCGTGCCGATCCTGTATGGCGTCGACGCCGTCCACGGGCACAACAACCTCCTCGGCGCCACGATCTTCCCTCACAACGTCGGACTCGGCGCCACCCGCAACCCCGAGCTGGTCGAGGCGGTCGGTCGCGCCACCGCCGTGGAGGTCGCCGCCACCGGCATACGGTGGAACTACTCACCGGTCGTCGCCGTCGCTCGGGACATTCGATGGGGGCGCACCTATGAGGCCTTCGGCGAGAACACCGAGCTCGTGACCGAGCTGGGGGTCGCCATGATCCGCGGTCTGCAAGGCGACGACCTGACCGCCGGCGACGCCGTCCTCGCGACTCCCAAGCACTTCGTGGGGGACGGCGGCACCGCCTGGGACACCTCGATCCCCTATCGGATCGATCAGGGGATCACCACGGCCGACGAGGCCGAGCTGAGGGCGGTGCACCTGGCGCCGTATCCCGCCGCCTTCGACGCCGGCGCCATCAGCGTCATGGCGTCGTACTCCTCTTGGGAGAACGGCAAGGTGCACGGCGATCGGTACTTGCTCACCGACGTACTGCGGGGCGAGTTGGGTTTCGAGGGTTTCGTCGTGTCGGATTGGGCAGCCGTCGACCAGGTCGTGCCAGACGACTACTACGCCTCGGTCGTGCAGTCGGTCAACGCCGGCATCGACCTCGTGATGGTCCCCTCGGCCGTCGAGGAGTTCCAGTCGGCACTGCGTGCTGCGATCGAGCACGGGGATGTGTCACTCGAACGGATCGATGAGGCGGTGCGTCGCATCCTCGATGCCAAGGTGCGCATGGGTCTCTTCGAGGAGCCGATGCCAGGAGCGGACCTCGTCGGGACGGTGGGCTCGCCGGAGCACCGGGAGCTGGCCCGTCGCGCCGTTGCCGCATCGGTCGTGCTGCTCGAGACGACTCCCGGGCTCCTGCCACTCGCTCCGCAGGCAGGCCCGGTCCTGGTGGGCGGCTCCAGCGCAGACGACATCGGTCGTCAGTCTGGAGGGTGGACCATCGCCTGGCAGGGCGGGCTCGGGGACATCACGGACGGCACGAGCGTCCTGGAGGCGCTCGAGGACGCCGCCATCGGAGAGATCGTGCACGATCCGCGCAGTCGCTTCGAGGAGATCGGGGACCAGACTGCCGCGCTCGGGATCGCCGTCATCGGCGAAGGACCGTACGCCGAGGGGAGAGGTGACAGTTCGACCGTGTCCCTTCCGGCGACCGAGACCCGAGTGGTGGAGACCATGCGACCGCTGGTCGACCGACTCGTCGTCGTCGTGATCACGGGTCGTCCGCTCGTCCTGGGCGATGTGCTCGACTCTGCCGACGCCGTGCTCGTTGCCTGGCTGCCAGGAACCGAGGGTGCCGGGGTGGTGGACGTCCTGACCGGAGAGGCTCCCTTCAACGGCCGGCTCCCCTACACGTGGCCGTCGTCCGTCGACGCCCTCGGCACCCCACGCGCCGATCCATGTGACGGCGCCCGATATCCATACGGGTACGGGCTCGACGCCGGTGGTTCGCTGCTGGCGGGTGCGAGCGCCTGCGAGGAGCAGACACCGTGATCGAAGGACGGCTGACCGAGATCGACGGCGTCGAGTGCTACCTCATCGACGGGGTCGAGCGGATGGATCCCTTCCTGATGAGCGTGGTGTCCAGCTCGGATCTGTGGATGTTCGCCTCGAGCCGAGGGCCGCTCACCGCTGGACGCATGGACGCTCACCACGCCCTGCTCCCGTACGAGACCGACGATCGGCTCCATCGCGCCGTGGGCGTCACAGGTCCCGTGACGATCGTCGCCCGAACGGTGGATGGTCGAAGAGAGCTGTGGGTGCCCTTCGGACGCGACCCTGTTGAGGGCATCCGGCGATCCGTCGCCAAGTCGACCCTCGGCGACCGCCTGTACTACGAGGAGCGTCACGATCCATGGGGACTGTCGGTGCGCACGACCTGGTCGGCGTCGCCGGACTACGGATGGGTGCGGACTGTCGAGTTGGCCAACGAGCACGACAGCGTTGCGCACCTCGAGGTGCTCGACGGCCTGCTCGACGTCATGCCGGCCGGGGTGCCGGCGGCCACGGAGCAGCTGCTGTCGAATCTGGTCGACGCCTACAAACGCTCGGAGACGGGACCCTGGGGCACGGCTGCCATCTACACGCTGGAAGCGTTGATCTCCGACAGGACCGAGCCGGGAGAGTCACTCGCCGCCACGCTCATCT
>JBPEXB010000135.1:0-3348 GCA_052032125.1 Acidimicrobiia bacterium | reverse complement strand
GCCACGATGCACCCCGTGTCGATGCGGAGCGTCTCGCCGCTCAGGTGCTTCTCGACGACGGTGCCGCCGGCGTGGACGAACGCCAGCCCGTCACCCTGGATGTCCTGGAGGATGAAGCCCTCGCCGCCGAACAGCCCGGTGCCGAGGCGCTTGTTGAAGGCGATGTCGAGCTTGGTGCCCATCGCCGCGCAGAGGAACGACTCCTTCTGGGCGATCAGGCGCCCGCCCACCTGGGCCAGGTCGATCGGGAGCACCTTGCCCGGATAGGGGGCGGCGAAGGCGGCGGTGCGCCGTCCCGCTCCCTGGTTGGTGAAGTGGGTGAGAAACAGCGACTCGCCGGCGATGGCACGCTTGCCGGCCGACTTGAGCTTGCCCCAAGCACCCTGGTCGGGCTCCGACCCGTCGCCCATGCGGGTCTCGAAGGTGATCCCGTCCTCGAGGTACATCATCGTGCCCGCCTCGGCGATCACGGACTCGCCCGGGTCGAGCTCGACCTCGACGAACTGGAGATCGTCCCCGAAGATCTGATAGTCGATCTCGTGGCTGCGCATGGAAGCTCCCTGGTAGGCGCTCCCGTCAGCCTACGCAGCGCTGTGGGTCAGGAGAGGCGCTCGACGATCATGGCCATGCCCTGGCCGCCGCCCACGCACATCGTCTCGAGCCCGATCGTCTGATCCCGCTCGCGGAGGCCGTTGAGCAGCGTGCCCATGATGCGGGCGCCGGTCATGCCGTAGGGATGGCCGACGGCGATGGCTCCCCCGTGGGGGTTGAGCTGCTCGGCCACGTCGATCCCGGTCTCGTCACAGACGGCCAGCACCTGGGAGGCGAAGGCCTCGTTGAGCTCGACGATGTCGATGTCGCCGATCTTCATCCCGGCCCGGTCCAGCACCTTGCCGACCGCCTCGATCGGCCCGACGCCCATGATCTCCGGCGCCAGGCCCGACACGGACGACGCCACGATGCGGGCCAGGGGGGTGATGCCGGCGTCACGGGCGGCCTGCGCCTCCATGACGATGACGGCGGCAGCTCCGTCGTTGAGCGGGCAGGCGTTGCCGGCCGTGATGACCCCGTCCGGCTTGAAGGCAGGGGCCAGCTCGGCCAGCTTCTCGACCGTGGTGCCCCGACGGGGCCCGTCGTCCGCGCTGATCGTGTCGCCGGCCTGGTTGACGAACGGGGAGATCTCCCGGTCCCAGAAGCCGGAGTCCTGCGCGGCGACCGCCCGATGCTGAGACTGAGCGGCGAACTCGTCCATGCGCTGGCGGGAGATGCCGAACTGCTCGGCAACGTTCTCCGCCGTCATGCCCATCGGGATGTAGACGTTGTTGATGAAGTCGTCCCGGGACGGGTCGGTGAACCGCGGGTTGAGGTGGGCGGGGTCGAAACCGATGCCCTGCGTCCTGGTCGTCGACTCGACACCGGCGGCGACGTAGGCGTCCCCTTCACCGACGGCGATGGCGTGGAACGCCATGCGGATGGTCTGGAGCGACGACGCGCAATATCGGTTGACCGTCGTGCCCGGCACGGTGTCGGGGAGGCCGGCCAGCAGCGCCGCCTGACGGCCCAGGTTGAAGCTGGCTTCGGCATGGGTCAGACCGCACCCGACCATGACGTCCTCGATGGTGGACGGGTCGAGCTCGGGGACCTTCTCCAGCGCCCGGGCGATCGCCCAGCCGGCGAGGTCGTCGGGTCGCTCCTCGATGAGTGAGCCCTTGTAGGCCCGCCCGATCGGGGTGCGGGCGGTGGAGACGATGACGGCTTCGCGCATGGATGAGACCTCCTGTGGGCGCCAGGGTACCGCCGCCCGTGCGTGACCGAGACGGTCGGTCAGCCCCGCATCCGCTCCGCCTCGGGGTCGAACAACGGGCTGCGCTGGGGCACTGCCGACCTGCGGTCGCCGATGATCTCGATCTCGAACCCGTCGTCCTGCTCAGCCAGCTCGGCCGGCACATAGCCGAGTGCCACCGACGCCTGGCTGCCGTGGGCATACCCGCCGGAGGTCACCCACCCGACGACCGCTCCGCCATGCCAGATCGGCTCGTCACCGATCACGTCGGCGTCGGCGGCGTCCACGACGAAGGCCAGCAGCCGCCGCTCAGGGCCTTCCCGGCGCTCGCGCTGGGCGGCCTCCAGCCCCACGAACGGGCCCTTGTCGAGCGCCACGAAACGGTCCAGCCCCGCCTCGAATGGCCCGTAGATCGGTCGGAACTCGCGCGCCCAGGATCCGAAGTTCTTCTCGAGCCGCATCGAGTCGAGCGCGCGAAGCCCGAAGGGCCTGATGCCGTGCTCGGCACCTGCCTCGAGGACCATCTCGTACAGGCCCCGCAGGTTCTCCGGCGCCACCCACATCTCGTAGCCGAGGTCACCAGTGAAGCTGATGCGTCCAACGAGTGCGGGGATCATCCCGAGGTCCATGCGGCGGATGTCCATGAACCGGAATGCCCCGCCCGACACGTCGTCGCGGGTCAGCTCGGCCAGGACCTGGCGGGCCTGCGGACCGGCGATCGACACGCCGGTCAGCGTCTGGCCGAGCGGCCGGACCGTGACGCTCCCGTCGCTGGGGAGCTGTGAGAGGAACCACCGCATGTGATAGGTCTCGGCGACGCCCGACCCGAAGATGCGGAACGTGCCGTCGTCCAGGTCGGCCATCGTGAAGTCACCGATGAGCTTGCCGGCCGTGTTGAGCATCGGCGTGAGGCGCAACCGGCCCGGGCCAGGTACCTGGTTGGCCATGAGGCGGTCGAGCCAGGCGCCGGCCCCGGGGCCGGTGACTTCGTACTTGGCGAACCCGGAGATCTCCATCACGCCGACACCGCCGCGTACGGCCTCCACCTCCTCGGCGACCCGCCGGAAGGCGTTCGAGCGTCGAAAGGTGATCTCTTCGATGGGCTCGAGGCCGGGTTCCTGGAACCACAGGGCGCTCTCGAGCCCGTACGAGGCGCCCCAGACGGCGTTCTGCTCCGACAGGCGGTCGTAGATCCCGGTGGTGTGGAGCGGCCGGGCGGCCGGAAGCTCCTCGTTGGGGAAGGTGATCTGGAACCGACGCGAGTAGTTCTCCCGGACCTTGGCGTTGGTGTAGGCCATGGTCGCCCAGTCACCGAATCGGGCGACGTCCATCGCCCAGATGTCCATGCCGGGATCGCCCTCGGTCATCCAGTTGGCCAGCGCCAGGCCGACGCCGCCTCCCTGGCTGAGTCCAGCCATCACCCCGACCGCCACCCAGTAGTTGGGCAGGCCCTCGATGGGCCCGACGCAGGGATTTCCGTCCGGGGCGAAGACGAACGGGCCGTTGATGACCTGAGAGATGCCGGCGTGCTCGAACGCCGGGAAGTGAGCGAATCCCACCTCGAG
>JBPEXB010000134.1:0-2494 GCA_052032125.1 Acidimicrobiia bacterium | reverse complement strand
CTCGACGCCGAGGCGTCCCGCTACTCAGCAGCCGTTCGCTCCGCCGGGCTCGGCCTCACGATGCTGGGCCTGGGTGGCAACGGTCACGTGGCGCTCAACGAGCCGGGCTCGGCCCGCCACTCGACGGCCCGCGTGGTCGATCTCGCGCCGCCGACCGTCGCCGGCGCCCTCGCCTACGGCGCCCGCCGCCCGCCCCGCTGGGGGTTGACCCTCGGGCTCGAGGAGCTGCTGTCGTCCGACGAGGTGTGGCTCCTGGTCACCGGCGCTCACAAGGCCGAGATCCTCGCCCGCGCATTGCAGGGCCCGGTCGGTGCCGACTGCCCGGCCTCGTGGCTGCAAGAGCACCCGCGAGCGACGGCGTTGGTCGACCAGAGCGCAACAGAAGTACTGAGTACCGAGTACTGAGTACTCAGTACGCCGGCCCGAAGGGCCGGCTACAGCACCTCTCCGCCCCTCCCCTGCTGGATCAGCGGGATGTACGTCTCGAGATGCTCGTTGGTCGCCTCGTCGGTGAGGTCCACGGTGGTGCCGGTCTCGGCCGAGAGATAGGACGCCATCGTCAGCCGCACGATCTCCAAGCCGTAGTCCCAGTCGAGCAACGCAGGGCGGTTCTCGGCGAGCGCCGCGACGAGGTCGCGAAACTCGGCGCTGTACCCGTAGAGGTCCGCCTCGTTGGGCTGGACCGTGAGGAGGCCGTGGCTGGCGGTGGCCTTCTCGAGCGCCAACTCGGCGTCGGCGACGCCGGCGACGGCCGCGTCTCCGATGAACACCTCCAGCGGCGAGCGGAGCGAGTTCACCTCGAGGGCGTAACCGGCGCCCAACCCGTCGATCAGCAGGCGAAGCCCCTGTTTGTCGTACATCCACGACACGGTGAACTGAGCGATGCTGCGACGACCGGTGTCGGGGTCCCGGTAGGTGATCGTGCCCGTGGCGAAGTCCTCAGCCGGGGTCTGCTCGTAATCGACCCCGAACGTCTCCTTCAGGTGCTGGCGCCACTCCGGGCGGCCCCACTTGAGCAAGCCGATCTGCGCCGTCACCGACTCCGGGATCAGGTGGTTCGGTGGCTTGCCGGGAGGGGTGAGCAAGTACCAGCCGACGGCGATCGAGTGGCAACCCATGTCGGAGAGCACGCCGCCACCCTGCTGGGTCGGGTCCCAGAACCAGGCGTTGTGGGGCCCGGCGTGTTCTTCTGCGGCCCTGGCGAGACCGAGGGGGCCCATCGCGTCGACCACCGCCGACAGCTGCGTGTGAGCCGCCTGTACCGCCGGGAGATGGAGCTGATTCTCGAAGAACACCGTCTGAGCGCCGGTCCGGGCAGCGAGCTCGAGCATCCGCCTGCCCTCCGCCATGTTGCGCGCCAGCGGCTTCTCACAGACGAGTGCCCTGACCGAAGCCCCGGCCTCGACCGCCCTCACCACCGCCTCCATCGCCTCGACCCTGGTGAAGTTCGGCGCGAAGAACGCCACCACGTCGACGTGGTGTGCCAGCTCCTCGACCGAGTCGTAGACGACCGCGTCGCCCAGGCCGGCCTCCCTGGCCTGGCGGGCGAGCGCCTCCGGTGGCGTGCGCGACGTCAGCCCGGCGACCTCGATGCCTCGCACCGATTCGAGCGCCTTCAGCTGGAACCCGGTGATGAATCCGCCTCCCACGATCCCCAGCGTCACCGTCATGGCTTCTCTCCTCGCTCGTCCACCAACACCGGCTGTTCCGCCAAGCCTCGCACACCCGCCTCGTACACCAGGATCGCGCCCTCGTGCTCGGTGCGGCGCCCGCCGACCCGCGCCGTGGTCACGAAGAGCAGGTCGAGGTCATCTCCCCCGAATGCCGGGCAGGTCGGCCGGGTGACCGGGACCTCCAGCACGAGGGCGATCGACCCGTCGGGGGCATAGCGGGTCAGCCGGCTGTTGCCCCACTCGGCATTCCAGAGATGGTCCTCGGCGTCCACGGTCGAGCCGTCGGGCCCGCCGGGTTCGTCGACGTGGGCGAACTCGGCCCACCGTTCCGGTCGCCCGCCGCCCGCGTCGTATTCCGCCGCCCAGATCGTTCGGTCCCACGAGTCGCCGGCGTACATGCGGCTGCCGTCGACGGAGAAGGCGAGGCTGTTCGGGACCCCGACGTCGCCCCACCGCCAGGTCAGGCGCCCGTCGCCGTACCGGTAGAACGACCCTGCGCGATCCTGCTCGGCGTCGTCCATCGTGCCGACCCAGAACCGACCCTGCCGATCGACCTTCCCGTCGTTGAAACGATTGCCGGCGCGTTCGGACGCCGGGCGGGCGAGCTCGGCGTGCCGGTCGAGGGTCGCATCGCCGATCGCGACAAGGGCCAGCGACCTCGTCGTCGCCGCCAGGAGGACTCCCGGGTCCTCGGTCAGGGCGAGTGACCCGAATCGCTCCCCGGTCGGCACCGTCGACCACGTGCCGGATCGCACGTCCAGGGTGCCGAGCGCCTGACCGTGGATGTCGAGCCAGTAGAGCAGCCCGACCCGGCCGTCCCA
>JBPEXB010000133.1:0-4684 GCA_052032125.1 Acidimicrobiia bacterium | reverse complement strand
GTACTCAGTACCTGGTACTCAGGCTGACTCGCGAAGCACGTCGGCGACGTTCGCCATCAGCTCCGCCGCGCCGTCGAGTTCGTAGACAGGGAGCATGAACTCGTCGAAGCCGTGCTCGGTCATGCGCTCCTGCACGGTCCTGGCGCACTCGTCCGGCGTGCCGGCGATCACGAAGGGGAGCACCCACTCGTCGCGGACGTGCTCGGCGGCGGCGTGGAGGCCACCGGCCATCGCCGAGGCGATGCGAGCCACGTCGTCGTCCGGCACCCCCAGCATCCGCCGGACCTCGGGTTGCGAGTCGACGAGGCGGTAGGTCATGTGCGGCTTGGTGTCGTGCATCGCCTTGTCGTCGGTGATGACGGCGGTCGCGTAGGACAGCTGCGGCGGTGTGGCCACCACGCCTGTCATCACTCTCTCCACGTACTCGCCGAGCAGGTGCTCGTGGATGAAGTCGATGAGCACCCCGTCGGCCAGCTCGCCTCCCAGCCGCAGCACCTGCGGGCCTCGGCCGGCCACCCAGATCTCGAGGTCGGGCCGCACGTGGTCCAGCCGGGACGAATGGACCGAGGCCAGTTCCCCGTCGTAGGTGCCATCGCCGGCGAACAGCGCCCGGGCGGTGAGAATGGTGTCGCGCATCGCCGCCACGGGACGGCTTCGCTCAATGCCGAGCGGCCCGAGGGTCAGGCTGCCGCCGGCGCCGATGCCGAGGAAGGCACGGCCCCCGCTCAGCTCGTCGAGCGTTGCGATGGCGGCCGCCGTCACGCCGGGGTGGCGGGTGTAAGGGTTGGTGACGCCGGGTCCGATCTCGATGCGGTCGGTGGCGGCGGCGATCGCCGTCATCGTCACGTAGACATCGCGAGCGGCGAGACCCTCGTCGTAGACCCAGCACCGGTCGTAGCCCAGGCGCTCGGCCTCGACGGCCAGCTCGACGATCTGGCCGATCGGGTGCTCGGGGATGAAGTTGACCGCCGTCCTCACGATCGCGACACCGGAGCGATCCCCGCCCGCCAGCTCGTGACGGCCTCGAGGACCCCGCCTCCGATCGCGAGGGCCTTGTCGGAGATCTCATAGCAGTAGGAGGCGTCGCCGCGCGGGTCGACGTCACCGACCTTGAGGCCGGCCCGGACCGTGGTTCCGGGGGCGATGAGACCCCTGACGATCCCGTCGAAGGGAGCCATGACCTCGACCCCTCCGACCCGACCCAGCACCTGGCCGCGCACGACCGTATCGGCGATGGCCGCGTCCCACTCGGCGGCGCCGTCTGCCTCTGCCCGCAAGACCCGCTCACGGTCCTCACCGCCGACCTTGCCCGGTGTGCCGGTGTCGGGCTCGGCCGTCCCGCGCCACAACACCCGGCCCAGATGGTGGCCTCGCTGGGTCTCGACCACGGCATGGCAGTCGACACCCGGCTCGAACCCCGGACCGAGCGCCACAACGAGCGGAGCGTCATCGATCCGAGTTCCCAGGTTGCGCTTGGCCATCCGGGCGTCGACGACCACGTCGGCCGCCAGTGCGGTGAGCTCCTCGGCCACGATCACTGCCACGATGCCGTCCACCGCCAGTGACGTCGCCTCGGCCGGGCCGCCGGAGAGCCGGGCCTGCATCCCCTCGATCTCGATCGATCCTTGGCTGACCGCGGTGCTCACTGCCACGGTCCGGCGCACCGTCAGAGGCGTGGGCAATTCGAGCACGACCACGGGGAAGCCTGCGCGGTGCAGCCGCCAGACGACACCGGTGCCGAGATCACCGCCGCCACGCACCACACAGAGCGGCTCAGGCACGGATCACCCGAGGTCGGCGAGCGCCCGCTGTGTGTTCACCGTGGCCAGGTGAAGTCGGTACTCGCTGGTGCCTCGGAAGTCACCGGCCGGTGCCAGGCCGGCGATGGGATCGTTCGGGTCCACCACCACCGGCACGTTCGCCACCCCGGTCAAGACGACCGTCACCGCGTCGTCGTGGCGCCGCGCCACCGCCGCCACGATCGGGACATCGGCGGGCGTGCGTCCGGTGCCGGCGATGCTGGCCGAGCCCCCGGTCTCGATGATCACAGCGGTGATGAGGCCCGACCGATCTTCGAGGTACTCGGCGAGCGGCACCGTCTGGCTGCCGTCCACCTCGACGCGACCTCCATGGGCGAGGAGCGCGGCGAGCAGCACGCTCTCGGGGTCGCCGACCGCCACGGTGCCGCCGACGGTCGCCAGGCCCCTCAGGGTGCTGGGCAGCTCGCGACGAGCCGCTTCGGCGACGATGGCCGGCACCGTGTCGGCGTCGGCCAGGTCGCTGAGCACCGTCATGGCGCCCAGCCGGATCTCGTCCCCGTCGGCTGCGATGCCACTCAAGCCGAGCGCCTGGAGGTCGACGACTTCGACCGGTTCGCCGCCCGGCGTGTTGACGAGGGTCCCGCCGCCCATGGGGATCCTGCCATCGGCACCCAAGAGGTCGAGCGCCTCGTCGAGCGAAGCAGGACGGTGGTAGGCGGTCACCCGCGGCATGAAGGCCTCATTCGGTCACTCTATCGCCGCGCCGTTCGACCAGCCGCGTCGCCACTCCGGCTCGCTCGAACACCACCCCGGCCGCCTCCCGGGCGCGCCCGACGAGATCCTGTTCGTCGAGGCCGACGACGGTCCCTCCGTCCACCAGCACCCGTCCGGCGACCATCACCGTGCGCACGTCCCGGGGACCGACGTTGAAGACGAGCGCCGACGCCACCCGGTGGACGGGTGCGACCAGCGGGCTCTCCAGGTCGACGGCGACCAGGTCGGCGAGCCGGCCCGGTTCGATGCTCCCCAGATCTTCCGGGCGTCCCATCGCCACCGCGCCGCCGTGACAGGCCATCACCAGGACGTCCTCTGGCTGGAGCACCATGGCGTCGAGCGTGTCGACCTTGTGCAGCAGCACCGCCGCCTTCATCGCCTCGAACATGTCCTGGCGGTTGTTGCTGCCGGGGCCGTCGGAGGCCAGCGCCACGGTGATGCCACGGGCCCGCATGGCCGGCACCGGGGCGACCCCGGACGCCAGGTACATGTTGCTGACCGGGCAATGAACGACCAACGCCCCGCGGGCGGCGATCAGGTCCAGTTCGTCCTCGTCCACCCACACGGAGTGAGCCAGCTGGCTGTCCGGTCCCAGCACCCCTAGGTCGTCCATCCAGGTGACGTGGCGCCGCGATCGCTCGGCGAGACTCAACTCGACCTCGCCGGCCGTCTCGGCGCAGTGGATGTGGGTGGGAGCATCCCACGACCGGGTCCACTCCACGGTGCGCCGCATGCCCTCGTCGGAGCAGCCCCATGGGATCAGCGGGGCCAGGCCCACCGAGAGTCGACCGCCGTCGGCGCCGTGCCAGCGGGCCCGAACCGCCTCGGTGCGTTCGAGGACCGTGTCGACGTCCTCCATGAGCCGCGGTTCGTAGTTGCGATCCGCCCAGCCCCTGGCGAGCAGGAACCGCACCCCGCTGTCCGAGGCTGCCTGCGCCACCGCCTCGTCGATCGTCTCGTCGACGTGGATGTACTGGTGGTCGATCACCGAGGTGGCGCCTCCCCGGAGGTTCTCGACCAGGCCGAGCCGAGCGGCCACGTAGGCGCTGTCGGCGTCCAGGTGCACCGCAGCCGGCCAGATGCACTCTCGCAGCCAATCGAGCAGCGGCTTGTCGTCCGCTTGGCCGCGAAACAGGGTCTGGAAGAGGTGGGTGTGGGCGTTCACCATGCCGGGCATCAGCGCCCCGCCCGCCAGGTCCACCGTGCGCTCGGCTGCCGTTCGGCTGTGGCGGTCCGGGACGCCGGCGCCGACCTCGGCGATCCGATCGCCCTCGGTGCGGACCCATCCCGGGTCGAGAACGCCGGCCTCCGCCAGCGTGACGACGGCGCCGTTGTGGAAGAGGGTGGACGCGCTCACGGCGTCCAGTTGCTGAACCCGTCGATCACCGGGCGGACATCGTCCATGAGCGGATACAGGATCGGGCAGGTGACCCCGGCCTCGAGGTACTCGGTCACGGTCTCCCGGCACTCGTTGGTGGTGCCGATGGCCACCAGGGATCGCGCCAGGTCATCGGGGATGAGGGGAGCGGCCTTGCGGTAGTCGGCCTCGGTGGCCGGCCACCCGACCACCTCCTGCACTCGCTCGACCAGTTCCGGGTCGGCGCCGGACGCCTCCATGATGTGCGGCTCGGTCCCCAGGTAGTAGGCGACGAGCGACTTGGCGACGAGCATCGCTTCGGCAGGGTCGTCGTCGGAGAGCGCGCAGGCCAGGAGCTCGGGTCGGTCCACGTCCTCGAGCGCCTTGCCGGCGCGGGCGGCGCCGGCCCGCACTCGCTCGATCGCCTCCCGGATGTACGAGGTGGGCACGACGTAGTTGAGCACCGGCCCGTCGCAGATCTCCCCCGACAGCTCCAGCATCTTCGGCCCCGTCGCCCCTATGTAGATCGGGATCTGTCGCGGCGAGGTGTCGCCGTAGGCCACGTCGAGGCGGACCCGGTCGAGTTGGACGAACTCGCCCTCGTAGCTGACTTCCTCCATGGTGAACAGCGCCCGGATCGCCTCGATGTTCTCGCGCATGGCCGCCAGCGGCTTGCGTCGATCGGCGCCGACTCGCGAGGCGATCGGCTCCCACCAGGCGCCGAGTCCCAGCATCACCCGGCTCTCGCCCTCGGGGGTCAGGCCCGCCAGCTCCCACATGGTGCTCCACGAGG
>JBPEXB010000132.1:0-2892 GCA_052032125.1 Acidimicrobiia bacterium | reverse complement strand
ACGTTGATGTAGGACACAAGCGTCAATCGGTGGTCGCCGGCTCCTCCAACGGCTCGACGGTCGGGGCCGCCGCGGCCAGCTCGGCGATGGGCCACCGGCGCCGGACCGCCCGCCACACGGCGTACGCGATCGCCGCCAGCACCGCGACGGGCACGACCACCGCGGCGGCCACGATGAGGACCGACGCCATGGTGAGCAGGACGTCGCCGGCGGTGTCCAGCGCCCGGTCGATGCGACCCTGCGACGAGCTCTCGCGATCGGAGAAGAACGGCTCGGCCTCCTCGGTCAGCGTGACGAGCACCGTCGAGGTCGAGGTGTCGCTCGCCGGCTGATAGCCGATCAGCATGGAGACGCGCCCGCCCAGCTCGCCGATCCACAGCAGCAGGTCGTCGAACGCATGATGGGGCACGGCCAGCTCGGCGGTGCCGTACTCGTAGCTCCGGCCCTCGTGCTCGCCGATGTCGGTCCTGGCCGTCACCACCCAGCCACCAGAGGCCAGCGCCAGCTCCCGTAGTTCCCGCCACCGATGCGAAAAAGCCCCTTCGTCGACGAGCACCACGACATCGGCCTCGCCGCGCATGCCGCGATCCGGTGGGAAGAGCACCGGCACTTCGTCGTCGGGCGGCTGGAGCTCGGTCGGCTGCGCCCAGACGGGCGCGGCAGCCAGCATGGCGAACGCCACCGTGGCAATGAGCATCGTCGTCAATCGTCTCCGCATCTCGTCCTCCTCGAGAGTGATGCTGGGACGCTCGACGTGGTGGGGTTGGTTCCCACACGAGTCGAGCCCCTCCTTAGCGGAGGGGCCCGAGAGTCAGTTCTCGGGTCGCTGCGATTGTTGGGAAGAGTCGGAGGAAGGGAACCCCGAAAGCTCGAGTGCAACGTCCCGTGAACTGGTTGTACTCGTTGTATCGGAAAAACCTGAGCTGTTTCTTGAGCCGCCGAAAGAGATTTCTTCGACGCTCTCGTGCGGTCGCGGCGGGCTCCCGACCGTCACGCGTCCGGGTCGTCCTCGGTCCGGAACTGGCGCTCGGCCAGGTCCGCATAGAGGCCGCCGTCGGCCATCAGCTGTTCGTGCGTGCCTCGCTCCACGACCCGGCCCTCGTCGAGCACGACGATCTGATCGGCGTCGCGCACGGTGCTGAGGCGATGGGCGATCACGAACGTGGTGCGGCCCTTCATCAACACGGAGAGAGCGTCCTGCACGACCGCCTCGGACTCCGAGTCCAGGGCGCTGGTCGCCTCGTCGAGGATGAGGATCCTGGGGTCTTTCAACAGCGCCCTGGCGATCGCCACCCTTTGGCGCTGACCACCCGAGAGTTTGACGCCCCGCTCGCCCACCGTGGTGTCGTAGCCGTGCGGGAACGCCGAGATGAACTCGTGGGCGTTGGCGGCCACGGCCGCCGCCACGACGTCGTCGTCGGCCGCCCCGAGGTTCCCCATCCGGATGTTCTCGGCGATCGTTCCCGAGAACAGGTGCGTGTCCTGGGGAACGGCCGCCATGTGGCTGCGCAGGTCGGCGACCCTGACGGCCCTGATGTCGATGCCATCGACCGTGATCCGCCCCTCCACGGGGTCGAAGAACCGGGCAATCAGCTGGACCAGGGTGGACTTCCCTGCCCCGCTGGGGCCGACCAGGGCGATCACCTCCCCCGGCTCGGCCTCGAGATCGACCGACTCGAGGACTCGCCCGGACCGATCGGAGTAGGCGAACGACACGTCGTCGAACTCGACACGGCCCGCAATGGCATCCCACTCGATCGGGTCGGCGGGATCCCTGATGTCGCTGACCTCCTCCAGCATCTCGAAGATCCGTCTCGTCGACCCGAGGGCCTCCTTGAGCTGGCTGTACAGGCCGCTGAACGTGCCGATGGCGCCGGCCACCGTGAACGTGTAGAGCAGGAACGAGATGAGGTTGCCGCCGGTCATCTCGCCCGACAGGACCAGGCGGCCGCCGAACCAGAGCACGAGCGAGATCGTGGCGAACCCGGCGAACTGGATGGTCGGCTCGAACAGCGCCCGCAGCCGCGCCCGCCGCAGTGCCATGCGATACGACTCGCCGATCGACGTCCGGTATCGATCCGTCAGCGCATCCTCGGCGCCGAACCACTGCACCACCCGGATACCGGCGATCGACTCCTCGGCGACCGCGTTGGCCTCAGCGACCTTGTCCTGGAACTGCGTCGAGATCCGCTCGAGCCGGCGGCCGAAGAATCGCGCCGAGCCGATCACCAGCGGGAGCACCACCAGCACCGTCGCCGACAGCTTGACGCTGATGACGAAGAGCAGCACCACGCCGCCGATCAGCGTGAGCGCCTGGCTGGCCACCTGGGCGATGGACTGCGAGACGGTCGCCTGCACGACCGCCACGTCGGACGTCAGCCTCGAGGTGATCTCGCCGGTCTTTCGCGACTCGAAGAACTTCACCGACAGGAGGATGAGGTGGGCGTACAGCTGGGTGCGCAGGTCGGCCACGACGCCTTCGCCGACGGCGGAGAGCTGGTACCGACGGACGTAGCCGAACACGGCTTGCACGGCGAAGACGGCGAACAACAGAAGGGCGATCCGGTTGAGCGTCCCGGTGTCGCCCGCCGCGCTGTCGACGAGAGCCGAGTCGACCAATCGCCCCACGACGAGGGGGAACACGAGGCCCATCGACGAGGCGACCAACACGGCGACGATCGCCAAGGCCAGCCGCCCTCGATACGGCCGCACGAAGCGTCCGAGGAGGCGGAGCTGGCGGAACTCGCCGAGGCTGACGGGCTCGTCGTCGAGGTCGTGGTCGTCGCCGAAGCGCCGGCGGCGGCGGTCCCGGGTGCTCATGTGTGGTCTCGTGGCATGAGACCCTTCTACCAGCCAGGGGCGGGTATGGGGCCGGGGTGCGCTCCCGGGAGA
>JBPEXB010000131.1:0-2757 GCA_052032125.1 Acidimicrobiia bacterium | reverse complement strand
GATGCCCTGGCCATCACCCTGGCCGCCCTGGAGCGCCAGACCTATCCGAAGGACCTGTTCGAGGTGGTCATCGTCGACGACGGCTCGGCAAAGCCGCTGGAGGCCCCTGCGACTCCCCTGGACGTGCGAGTCGTGCATCAGGACGATCGAGGCTTCGGCCTGGCGCGATCGCGCAACACGGGCGTGGGCGCCGCCCGCCATCCGATCATCCTGTTCCTCGACTGCGACATGGTCCCGGAGGCCACGTGGCTGGCGGCCCACGCGCGGTGGCATCACGCCGTGTCCGATGCCGTCTCCCTCGGTGCCCGTGCCCATGTCGAGTTCGACGGCCTGTCCCCCGAGGCGGTCCGCAACCACGGCGGCGCCCTGGAGAGCCTCTTCGGCGATCGCCGGGTCGAGCGGCCGCAGTGGATCGACTACCACCTGACCCGGACGGACGACCTCACCTCGCCTGATGACGATCTGTTCCGGGTGGTGACGGGCGGCAACCTCGGGATCCGGCGAGCGTTCTTCGAGGAGGTGGGCGGCTACGACGAATCCTTCACGCAGTGGGGGGCCGAGGACACCGAGTTCGGCTATCGCGCCTTCACCGCCGGTGGGCTGCTCGTGCCCGAGCGGGCGGCCTTCTGCTGGCACCAGGGGCTGGGGACGACTCCCGACGAGGGAGAAGCCCACAGCCTCGAGCACCAGCGCGCCAAGATCGCCCACCTCATCGCCCACCACGGATTCCGGCGGGCGCTGCCGGGCCGGAGCTTCACGGTGCCGCAGTACCTCGTGACCATCGAGCGCCGCGAGGCGCAGGTCGAACAGGTCCTGGAGACCGTGGAACAGGTGCTGGCCAATCGGGTCCACGATCTGGTGGTGTTCGTGGAACCGCGTCCCGCCGATCCGCACGACACGTGGCTGCGCCGCCAGCTGGAGCCCGACCCGCGAGTGTCGTTCGGCGGTCCCGACGAGGCCAGGTCGGCGCATCCGCATGCGGCGTTTCACATCCGAGTCCCAGCCGGGGCTCGCCTCCGCGAGTACGCGGTTGGCAACCTGCGGACGGAGCTCGGCGACGCCGACGTCGGTGTCGCTCGCCTGGGGAACGAAGCCGAGGTCTCCATCAGCCGCACCCGGGCGGAGCGCCGCTCGCGTCGCACCGGGGTGCCGATCGAGGACGTGGCCACCGTCGTGACCCTCGACTGGCGCGACCTGGGCATCCGGGCGGGGGACGGACCGGGGCGGGAGCGACTGCGGCCGCTGCGGCGGCTGCGAGACCCCGACTCCCGAGTCGGACGGGTGCTGCGCCAGGTCACTCGGGTTCGCTCGCCCGCTCAGGCGTGGCGGTTCGTCCGGTGGCTGGCGGGTGCAGTGCGGACGCAGCTCACCGGGAGGAGCGGTTCGTTGCCACCTGCACCGGCCCTGTCGTCGACCGCAGCCACTGACGGCGCCGCGTCAGCCGACTATCCGCTGGGCGCCGCAGTCCATCCGGTGGGACCCGTCGCCACGGCCGTCCTGGCCGCCTCGAAGCGAACCGTCGCCGATCCCGGTTCCGAGCACGTCGACGTGGTCGTGGCCGACACTCGCGATTCCGTGCCCGACGGCCTCGACGGGCCGGCGGTGGTCTCACTCGAGGAGGCTGACGCGATGCTCTCCGTCCCGGCGCTCGATCCGCTGCACGCCAACCCGGTGCGATGGGTGCGGGCGCACGACGGGACGGTGGCGGCCCTGGGGGATCTGGCCCGGCTCCCGGCCGGTGCGCAGGCCACCCGGCGGGTCGACGCCGCCGACGAGGAGCGACTGCGGTACCTCCATCACCTCGAAGACGTGGCCTCGTTCCACGCCGACGTGCGGCAGCGGGCGGCCACCCTCGCTCGACTGGCGGCGCGAGGGGTGGTGATCCGGGTGCTCGACCACGATCCGGCGCTGCGGGCGGCCCTTGGAAGTGAGCTGTACGACCTCATGCGGGATCCTCAACTCGACGGCACCGACCCGCACCGACGCGAGCTCGTCAGCATTCGCATGCGGCGGTTGGCGTTGCGGGACCACTCACTGCGGAGCCGGGCCCGCCAGCTGATCGGCGCGGCAGGGCTGGCCGAGCCGGGGCTGCCCGAGGTGTCGATCCTGCTCGCCACCAACCGACCCGACCATCTCGACGCAGCCCTGCGAGCCGTCGCCCGCCAGACCTACCCACGGCTCGAAGTGGTCCTGGCACTGCACGGCGGAGGGTTCGGCGGGTCGGTCGAGGCAAGGGCCGCCGAAGGGCCCCATCCGGCCCGGGTGGTCCGAGTGGCCCACGAGCTCACGCTCGGCGACGCCCTCAACACCGCCGTGTCCGCCTCCGGCGGCACGCTGCTCACCAAGTTCGACGACGACGACCTCTACGCCGCGGACCACGTGTGGGACCTGGTGCTCGCCCACGAATACGCGCAGGCGGCGCTCGTCGCCAAAGCAGCCGAGTTCGTCCATCTGGTGCGGTCCGACCGGACGATCCATCGGTTCGTCGGCAGGGGAGAGACCTACACGACCACCCTGGCCGGAGGGACGATGCTCATCTCCCGTCACGACCTCGCCGAGGCGGGAGGGTGGCGCCGGATCCCGCGCAGCGTCGACCGGGGCCTCATCGACGACGTCGAGCGAGCCGGCGGGCGGGTCTATCGCACGCACGGCGCCGGCTACGTCCTGGTCCGGCACGGCACCGGGCACACCTGGGAGTCGGACGACGCCTATTTCCTCGACCAGGCAGAAGACGTCCGAGAAGGCCTGGCTCTCAAA
>JBPEXB010000130.1:0-5377 GCA_052032125.1 Acidimicrobiia bacterium | reverse complement strand
AGGGCGGAAGCGAACAGCGCGAGCAACGACGTGGAGAAGCCGGTCTGCGGCAGCACCGGGCCCTGCGCAGGCTGGTTGACCGTCGTCGGCAGCACCGACACGCTCGGCGCCGACGTACCCGTCGTCGGTTGTGTGGAAGTCGCCTGCGTGGTGGTCGCCTGCGTCGTGACCGTGGTCTCCACCGGTGTCGTCGTCGTCTGCGCCTCGGTGGTGGATGTGGTCGCCGCAACCGTCGTCGTGGTGGTCGGGGCCGTCGTGGTCGTGGTGGTGGTCGATGTGCTCGACGTGGTCGGCGCCACCCGGATCGTCGTCGTCGTCGCCGGCTTCGTGGTCGTGGTGGTCGACGGCTTGGTCGTCGTGGTGGTCGGCGGCTTCGTGGTGGTGGTCGTGGCCGGCTTCGTCGAGGTGGTGGTGGACGGCTTGGTGGACGTGCTCGACTTCACCGTCGTGGTCGTCGTGGACCCCTTGGTGGTGGTGGTCGAGCCGTGGCCGTCGGGGCAGTGGCAAGCCACCACGCGTTCCAACCCGTCACCGGACCAGGAACCGGAGGCGCCCCAGATGGTGCCCGACCCGGATTGCGCCCCTACCTGGACGCGGAAGTGGTCCGGGTCGGCATCGGCGCTCGACCACGCGAATCCGCTCGCGGACCAGGTGAACGACACGGACGAGCCGTTGACCGCGGCGGTGGCGGCGCCGAGCGGGACGGACTCGCACATGGAGGGGGGCTCAGCCGCTCGGAGCGGCTGGACGAACGTCAAGATCAGTGCCACGACGGATGTGGCGAGCATCCCGCGCGAAAGCATGTGCGTGATGGGCATCGGCCCTCCTTCGGCCGACGATGCGGGTTCGGTGACCCGCGTGGAAGTCCCTTCTGTGAATCCCTTCGATATCGCCGCAGAAACGGCGAATCACATGTATGTGATACGCCTTCCGAGCCTCCGCGTCAATGGGTCCAACGGCCCACCCGTGTGGAACTTGGTACGTTCCTGCCATGGCACGCAGCATCGCCACCAACCGTCGAGTCGAGCGTTCCGAGCTCGAGGAGTTCATCCGGCCCCGGCATCGCGGGATCCTCACGACCCACCGGCGCGACGGCTCGATCCAGCTCAGCCCGGTGACGATGGGCCTCGACGAGGCAGGACGCATCGTCATCTCGTCGTATCCGGAGCGCGCCAAGGCCCGCAATCTGCGACGCGACCCTCGAGCGCACGTTGCCGTGCTGTCGGATGACTGGGACGGCGAATGGGTCCAGGTCGGCGGCACCGCCGAGGTGATCGGCCTGCCGGAGGCGCTCGAGCCCCTCGTCGAGTACTTCCGGGTCATCGCCGGCGAGCACCCCGACTGGGACGAGTATCGCCAGGCGATGACGGATCAGGGCAAGGTGCTGATCCGGGTCACGATCGACTCGTGGGGACCGATCAGCAAGGGCGGCTTCCCCGCTCGCCTCGCCTGACCCAAGAACTGTTAGGTAGACCTTACAGATCTCGTCTGGCGACCTTTACACGGCACCGAGGAAGTGCTTTGATCGCGTGATGCGCATCTCCCTCGCCGTTCGAACCGGCCTCGCCGTCGCCGCCGTCTCACTCGTGGCCGCGGCGTGCGGCTCCGGTGACGCCGACACACTGACCGTCTACTCCGGGCGCAGCGAGAACCTGATCGGCCCCCTCCTCGAGCAGTTCACCGAGGAGACGGGCATCGACGTCGACGTTCGTTACGGCGATTCCGCCGACATGGCGTTGCTCATCGACACCGAAGGGGACCGCAGCCCGGCCGACGTGTTCATCTCCCAGAGCCCGGGCGCCATCGGCTTCCTGGCGGGCAACGGCCGGCTCAGCACCCTGGCCGACAGCGTGCTCGACGAGGTCGATGAGGCGTTCCGCAACGCCGACGGACGCTGGGTGGGGTTGTCGGGGCGGGTGCGGGTGATCGTCTACAACCCCGATCTGATCGACCCGGCCGAGTTGCCGGATTCGGTCTTCGCCCTGACAGACGAGCGTTTCCGCGGCCAGGTGGCCATCGCCCCGGCCAACGGCTCGTTCCAGGACTTCGTGACGGGGATGCGGGAACTGCACGGCGACGACGTCACCCTGGAGTGGCTGGAGGGGATGGCGGCAAACGACGCCGAGCCCTATGCCGGCAACTCGGCGATCGTCCAGGCGGTGGGGCTCGGCGAGGTGCCGATGGGGCTCGTGAACCACTATTACAACTTCCGCGCCAAGGCCGAGGACCCGGGGGTGACGTCCGAGAACCACTTCCTCCCGGCCGGGGACATCGGCTCGCTGGTGATCGTCACCGCGGCCGGGATCATCGACACCGCCGACGACGTGGACGCCGCCACCCGCCTGATCGAGTTCCTCCTCGGCGAATCGGCCCAGACCTTCTTCAGCCAGGAGACCCTCGAGTATCCGCTGGCCGCCGGGGTCGCCCCGGCCGACGTGCTGCCACCCCTGTCCACGATCGGCCTCACCACGTACGATTTCGATCAGCTCGGAGGCGGCCTCGAACGCACCAAGGAGTTGATCGATGCGAGCGGCCTCGAAGCTCCCTGAGCGTCCGGGCCGCACCGCACGGACCCGCGACGCGACGCTGATCGCAGCCGCGGTCGTCGGAGCCCTCTTCCTCTTCCCGCTCGCCTACCTCGCCTGGAGCACCGTGGTGCTCGGTGGCGACCTCTGGAGCACCCTGTTCAGCAGCTCCACGCTGGCGCCGCTCCGCAACTCGGTGGTCCTGGCGGTTGCCGTATCGGCCACCTGCGCGGTGCTCGGGTTCGGCCTGGCCTGGGCGGAGACACGCACCGATGCGCCCGGGCGACGGTGGTGGTCCTGGGCATTGCCGTTGCCGCTGGTCATCCCCTCGTTCGTGGGCGCCACTGCACTCATCGCCGCCTTCGGGCCCGGCGGGCTGGTCCCGTTCGTACCCCGCATCCGCGGCTTCCTCGGGGCCTACCTGGTCCTCGTCCTCCTCACCTACCCCTACGTCTACCTCCCCGTGGCAGCCCGGTTGCGCGCCACCCCCTCGAGCCTCGAGGAAGCGGCACTGGTGCTGGACGGCGGGTTCTGGAGGACCATGCGCCAGGTCGTCTATCCGCAGATGAAGGGGACCACGGCTGCCGGGGCGCTGCTGGTGTTCCTCTACGTGCTGAGCGACTTCGGAGCAGTCGCCCTCATGCGCTACGACACGATCACCCGGGCCATCTTCTCCTCGCGGCTCGGCGACCGGGCGTCCTCGCTGACCCTCGGGCTGATTCTGGCGCTGCTGGCGCTGGCGGTCGCCTCCGCCGAGCGACGCGTCTCGGGAACCGACATCGACGTGCCGAGGAGCACCGCCCACCCGATCCGCTACCAGCTCGGGCGGGCGAGGTGGTGGACGACGGCCGCCGTGGCGTTGGTGGTGGCCATCGGATTCGCCGCACCGGTGGCGGTCTTCGTGACGTGGGTCCTGCGCGGCACGGTGACGATCGGCACCGGGTACGGCGGTTGGGGTGATGACCTCTCGTTCCTGGCGGCGCCGGTGGCCAACTCCGCACTCGCCGGGGTGACGGCCGCGCTCGTCGCCGCGCTCGTCGTCCTTCCGGTCGCCTACGCAGCGGCCCGGAAGCGGTCGTGGGCAGCCGATCTCGCCAGCACGTCGGTGGCCTCGGTGTTCGCCTTGCCGGGACTGGTCGTGGCGCTGGCCATCGTGTTCTGGGCCCTGCAGGCGCCGGCCGCCCTGGCCGGCCTCTATCAGACGTTCCCGCTGCTGATCCTGGCCTACGTGCTGCACTTCGGTGCCCAGTCGATGGTCACGTCGCGAGCGGCCGTCGACGACCTGCCGACCGCCCTGAGCGACGCCGCCCACGCCCTCGGCGCCGGGCCGACCAAGAGGTTCGTGACCATCGAACTTCCGCTGATCGCGCCCGGATTGGTGGCCGGCGCCGGGCTCGTGCTCCTCTCGACCCTCAAGGAACTGCCCGCCACCCTGCTCCTGGCCCCGATCGGATTCCCGACCCTCGCCACCACGATCTGGGGAGCTGCCGAGGATGGTTTCTACGCCGAGGTCGGGGTGACCTCACTGGTGCTGATCGCCATGTCCTGGCTGCTCACGTGGGCCCTGATCCTGCGAGGCAGGACCGCGATCAATCGGTGACCCAGATCGGGGTGGGGGCCTCGATGCGGTCGAGCGTCGAGGCGAACTCCGGGAAGCGATCCGTGTCGTCCGACTGCCAGTCACGCCAGGCGGCGGTCAACTCCTCGCGGGTGCGGCCGACGAAGTTCCACCACATCTGGATGCGCGCCTCGAACGGCTCACCGCCGATCAGCATCGCCCGGCCACCGCTGCCGGCGTCGACGGTCAGCGCCGATCCACCGGGCGCCACCAGACCGATCCATCCGGGCTCCACGACGGCGCCGTTGACCAGCATCGAGCGGTCGACGGGGATCACGCCGTACTCGAAGGTCTCATCCGCCTCGATCGTCGTGATGCCTGCCTGCAGGCGCAGTTCGGCGCCCACCATGGGGGTGTCGGCTCTGGCGGCAGAGGAGGCGCCGCCCAGCGAGCCGATCATGACCGTCGCCGTCCCCGAGCTCAGGTCGGCCTGAGGGAGTGCCGCGTGGTGCTCGAATGCCGGGGCACCGTGGCGGGTGGCATCGGGCTGCGCCACCCACATCTGCACCCCGAGGACCCCGGCCTGGCTGCTCAGCTCGGCGTGGGCGATTCCGTTGCCGGCGGTCATGAGGTTGAGTTGCCCGGGCCGGATCAACTGCTCGGTACCCAGCGAGTCGGAATGCATCGCCTCGCCCTGGAACAGCCAGGTCACGGTCGACAGGCCGATGTGCGGGTGAGGGCCGATCTCCAGAGGATCGGGGTCCCGCTCGTCGCCCGGCACCATCAGGTCGACGAGGCACCAGGGGCCGACCGTGCGGCGCCCCTTGGTCGGCAGGGCCCTGACGATCCCCATCGTCCCGACCGTCGCCACCCGACCTTCCCGGACTTCCACGGAACCGGCGCTGCTCACGATGCGCTCCTTTCCACGAGCTGAGGCTACCGGCCGCCTCACGGAACCGGACCACCGAGCGCAGCGTCGGAGCGTCGGTACGATCTGACGATGGAGGTCGCCGGCATGGGCAGCGTGTTCCTCTGGTTGGCCATCGCGGCACTGGTGAGCGCCGCCGGCTGGTCGATCGTCCGATCCGATGCCGTCGGTCCCCAACGCCTGCTCGTCGCCGGGGCGATCGCCGCTTGGGCCGCGACGCTGGTCCTCATCTGGGCGCTGGTGGCGGGTGACTTCTCCCTCACCTACGTCGCCGACACCACCACGCGCGACACGAGTTGGCCCTTCCGGGTCTCGGCGCTGTGGGGCGGCATGGCGGGCTCGCTGCTGCTGTGGGGAGCGATGTCG
>JBPEXB010000013.1:0-7434 GCA_052032125.1 Acidimicrobiia bacterium | reverse complement strand
GCTCGCGCCCGGCTCCGGGCCGGGCCCCGAAGGCGCCAACGGTGCACACGGCGGCAGGCCGGATCCCGGAACCCGGGAACCGGGCCCCGCTCGATGGTCGTCCCACTCCCGTGAAGTCCTTGACCCTCGTGATCGTGGCGCTCGTCCTCATCGCATGCGGCGCTCCGAGCAGCGACATCACCCCGAGCACCACCACGGTGACGGCCGGTGAGGACGATCGCACCCGCCTCGAGCGAGCGCGGGAGCAGTGGGGATCGACCGACCGGCCGTGGTATCGCTACACCTTCCGGGGCGAGTGCGGCGAGTGCAGTTTCGATGCCATCGGGCCCAACGAGGTGACGGTGGTCGACGAGAACGTCACCGAGATCGTGTATCGCGGTGATGCCGACGTCGAACGCCCACGCCTACTGGACCCCGACACCGGCCTCACGGTGCCTGAGCTGTTCGAGCGGATAGAGACGGCACTCGATCGGGGGGTCGAGGTGGACGTCTCCTACGACGAACGAGGCGTTCCAGGTCGGGTCTTCCTCGATCTCGATGCGATCGGCGCCGACGGAGGCTTCGCCATCGAGATCGTGTCGTACGAGGATCCGGTCCGAGACCTGGCACAGCTCGAACAAGCCCGAATCCAGTGGAGGGCGGCCGGCATCTCCACGTATTCGTTCCACTACGAGTCGGGCGGGTTTGCCTGGTTCGAGTACGACGTGGTGGTCGATGGCGGCGAGGTCATGGTCGAGGGCGATGCGCAGGACGGTCCGACGACCATCGAGGGTGTGTTCGCCGACATCGAGCGGGCGATCCTCTCGGCTCCGGCGTCATTCACTGCGACGTATGACGCGGCCACCGGCGTGCCGCTCGGCTATCAGGTCGACTTCGAGGAGTTTGCGCTAGACGACGAGATCAGCCCGAGGGTCACGTCGTTCATGGTGCTCGCCGGCGACCGCTGATCGTGATCAGGCGTTGACCAGCTCGTCGAGCTTGCCGTCCCTGACCAGGCGGGCCAGCTCGGGGAAACCGCCGACGTGGGTGTCGCCCACGAAGATCTGAGGGACGGTCTTCTGACCCGTGATGGATTCGAGCTGTGTCCGGTCGGCGTCCCAGCCGTCGACGTCGATCTCGGTGATCTCGGTGTAGCCCTGGTCGGCCAGCAGGCGCTTGGCGCGCACGCACCATCCGCACCATTCGGTGGAGTACATCTTGATCTCGGCCATCGTCTCCCTCTCGTCTGACCTCGTGGTCATCGGCTCATACCCACCACGGGTCAAGCATCACCGGGTATACGGAACCGCTACGTGCGGGGGATCATTCCCGGGGCGCACACCGAGCAGGCGATCTCCTCGCCGTGGTTGCCGACTGCGGCCATTCGGTCCGCCTCGCTCTGGTACTGCGGTGTGTCGTGCCGCGGTGTGCGGTGGTCCTTCAGCTCCCGGGCGGCGTCCTTCCATGCGTCGTCCCACCGGTAGTCGAGCGGCACGACCTGCCCGGGCCGGTCGAGCGTCTCGAAGAGTGCCAGCGCGTCGCGGATGAGCGCCGTTTGCTCGTCGGGCCGCCCCGGCCGCCCCGCCGTGTGGCCGAGCGGGAAGTCGGTGAAGGCCGCCCGAGGCGGGTTGGCCGATGCGGTGATCGACCACGCCGAGGTCAGCGACAGCGTGGGTACGCCTTTGTCTTCGATGGCCCGGCTGATCAGTCCAACTGACTGATGGCAGACCGGTCAGACGGGCACCAGCAAGACCACGTCGGCTTCCAGCTCGAGTGTGCGCTCGACGAGCACCGGGACGAGCTCCTCCTGGAGGCGGCGTTGTGAGTAGATCCCGCCCATGAACGTGAGAGCGTGGCTGGCGAGGCCTCCGATGAATCCCTCGTCGACGAGCCGCCGCAGTGGTTCGATCGGGAAGATCACGTTGGGGTCGCCCCGGGCGTCCGTCTGGTCGAAAGCGAAGTGCGTGACCCGCAGGTCGGCGACGTCGACATCGGTGGGGATCTCGCGGTGGGTCACGTCGTCCTTGTGGGTGAAGGCCACTTGTCCCACTCGGTAGATGCCGCCGGAGGCAATGAGCCCGACGCTGCACTCGGCGAGCGGTTTCGACAGCGGAGCCCACGGAGGCGTGTCCTCGTTGCGCGCCCAGCGGTACTCGCCATAGCCGAGGCTGCTGTACGTGGCTCTGGTCTGCTCGATGTAGTCGACGACGTCGAGTCCGGACGGATCCATGGGCCAGAGTGTAGGGACGGTGTCAGGGGCAGTCCGTAGCCTCGGAACTCCTGGCAGGGATCGAAGCGTCGGAGGAGCGATGAGGCGACTCGCGGCATTCATCGTCGTCGTGGTCGGGTTCACGCTGATGAGCCCTCCGCCTGCCGACGCGTGCTCATGCGCTGTGGTCGAGTTTGCCGAGGTGGCGGAACGGGCCGACGCGATCTTCATCGGGAACCAGGTCGATCAGCGGGACGGCTTCTTGAGCCAGCGACGCGTGTTGGTCATGCAGGTCGAAGCGTCGTTCAAGGGTGACGTGGGTGACACGGTCGAGCTTCACACCTACGCGTCGAGCGCCTCCTGTGGGATCAGTTTCCAGCATGGTGGTCTGGTTGGCGTCGTCGCCTACCACCACGACGACGGCAATCTCCACGTGGACTCGTGTGGCTCTGGGTGGGATGCGGAGGAAGTGCGTCTCTTCTTCGATGGAGTGCCCGAGATCACCGGCTCCGCCATCGACTTCTACGTCGGGACATCGGGCGCCGGCGCCGAGATCGCCGCGCTCGATCCGATCGGTCGGCCGGTGGCATGGGGCGAAGGTGCGGGACGAGTGACGGCGATCGCCACGTGCCCGGGAGCCGAGGTGATCGCCACGATCGTCGAGTTCGGCGAGCGGTGGGAAGACCTCTCCGAGCCCGTCGTGATCAGGCTGCGCGATGCGCGAACGCTGGCGGTCGTCGGGGAGCGGTCGTTCGAGGTGTCGCCGCGACCACGCCAGTACACCAACGGGCAGTGGTGGCTCGACGATCTCGCCTGCCACAGCACCGACGGTTCCGAGGTCACCTTCCTCACCCGCACCTACCGCTATGACGACTACGCCGCCGCCTACCTGCTCACTGGTGGGGAGGCCCACGTCTGGACCGATGCCGACCACGTCGTGCACGATCTGGCTCTCACGCGAGCGATCGCCGTGGATCTCGACGCCGGCGTCATCTACGGGATCTCGGGCGACGACGGCGAGCATCTCGATCGATGGGACGCCGAGACCGGCGAACGCCTCGGGACCCAACCGGTCCCGAATGGCGCCTCGGCCTGGGACATCGCGCTGCTCGACGGGCGCCTGGCGATCGCTTCCCGCCATGCACCGGCCGACATGATCAACCGGTGGTTCGAGGAGGTCGATCAGCTCGTACTCCTGGCCCCCAACGAAGGGGCCGTCACCATCACGCCGATGCGCCAGCCCGGACAGTTGGTCGGGTTCCAGGCGTCCTCCGACGGTGTTGCGATCGTCGCCATGACGATGATGCGGCACTCAGGTTCCGAGCCGGGCACGTTCGTGTCGCGTTTCAGCATCGACGGTGAGCTCTCCGAGACACTCGATCTCGAATATGTCGATGTCTCGTTCCGCAGCGCGGTCGGGTCGGAGCGAGTGGCCCTGTCGGCGTGGGGTCAGCGCCTGATCCTCGACGATGGTCGCGAGTCCGCTCGCGTGTCGGGCATCCTCGAGCCTTTGGCGGTGGCGTCGACGGGCGTCTTTCTCTCCACGACAAAGGACGAGACCGCCCCGGTTGCGACCACTCCGTCGTCGACGCCAGGCACGACGTCCGCTGTGGTCGAGGCCACCGAGGCTGCTGGAGCAACCGTGGTGCCACCGGAAGACGCCGCCGTCGAGCAGGACCCCGCGATCGAGGGCGGGTCGCCCGACGTGCCTCTGGCGGTGTGGATCGGGGTGGGTACGTCCGGAGCGCTCCTGCTCCGTTGGCGTCGCATCCGGTCGTGACGGTCGATGGGCCTAGCCAGGAACCCGTCCCGGGGGTGGCGGCGTCAGACGATCATGAAGCGTGCGCTGACTGTCCTCGCCCTCGCCATGGTGTTCGTCGCTGCCCTGCCGCGGCCCGCCTCCGCCTGCTCCTGCATGGTGCCGGACCTGGCGTCCTCGGTCGAGGAGGCGGCCGCCGTCTTCATCGGCACCCAGGTCTCCCAGACCAGCGCCGGCTTCGACACGATCCTCAGCCTCGACGTGCACACCGTGTTCAAGGGCGATCTGGGTTCGACGGTCGACCTGCGAACGGCCGACAACAGCGCCGCCTGCGGGATCACCTTCTCCACCAGCACCCCGTCGGGTGTCGTCGCGTATGCAGACGGGCAGGGTGGGCTCAGCGTGAACCTGTGCTCGTCCGGATGGTCTGCCGGGGAGGTGGAGGCATTCTTCGACGATGGCTCGATCCCACCTCCGGACACCACGGTTGGCACAACGACACCCACGGTTCCACCCACGACCGTCCCGCCGACGACGTCCTCGACGATCTCCTCCGCTCCCGACGCTCCACCCACGACCCTCGCGCCATCCACCACCGTGGCGCCCACGACTGAGCCGACGAGTGACGGGCCGACGGGTGATGCGACTACGACCACGACGACGATTGCGGCTGCACTCGGAGACGGCCCACGGCCCAACGGCGGTGTCACCGTGGCCAGAGCTGCCGCCGTCCTCGCCATCGCCGGGGCGGTGATCGGCGTCGCCGCGGTCACCGGTCGACCGCGGGGTCAGCGGGCCTAGCAGGGTGGTGAAGAGCTCTCCTGCCGAAGCGAACCGATGTCGAATCATCTGACCAGCAGCTGCTGAGATTCGGCGACACGGCCTTCTTCGGCACCGTGCTAGCGGTCCTCGGGCGGCCAATCCGGATCGAGTTGGCGGAGGAACTCCGCACAGCGAATGGCCTCGTCCTGCTCGCCGATGCGGTCGGCCATCCGGCGGAGCCCGTCCAGGCACCTCAGGAAGCCCCGATTGCTCGGCTCCGACCAGCGGACGAAGCCCGATCCACGCCAGCCGTGCTTGCGAAGCGCGTCGAGGCCGCGGTGATAGCCGATCCGGAAGTAGGCGTAAGCCTCCACCACATCGGGTGCCGCAGCAGCGGTGGCCTCTCGTTGCTCACCGAGGCCGGCCCAGGCGTCCATGCTGGCCGGATGGTCCGCCACGATGGCGGCATAGGACAGCTGATCGGTCGCCGCCTCGAGCCGTCTCCGCAGCTCCGGAGCCGGCTCCGGCAACACCGTGTCCGGCGGCCGAGATGAACTCAGTTCGATCGATTCACTCATGCGAGCAACGGTACTCAGTACGCGGTACTCGGTACTCAGTACTGAGTACTCGGTACTGCCGGCGAAGCCGGCTCAGCTCAGCACCGACTCGAGCTGTCGATTGATGGCGTCCAGCACGGCCCGGGCGGTGGCCTTCGACGGGTCCGCCTCGCGGATCATGGCCGATCCCACGAAGCCGTCCGGGAACGTGTCCACGTGGACTTGCGCCATGGCGACCTGGGAGTCGCCCAACGCGGTCGTCCCGACCGCAGTCAGGTCGAGCATCACGCGTCCCTCGGCGACACGCTCGACAGCGCGCAACGTCGCCTCACCGATCAGGCGGGGCCGAGCTGCTTGCTCCACGGAACCGGTCGCCTCACCCTCGAACGCCTTGTCGTCCCAGCCCAACACGACGGTCACGCGCAGTTCGTCGCCGCTCTCGTCCTCGTCGATCATGGCCAGCAGAGGGCGCTGGCGGCTGCTGGGAAACGTCATGGTCTCTCTCCGCGTTCGGACTCACACGCTCTATCGGTCGTGATGATGGTCGCGTTGAGCCTCTCGTGCCGCCCCCAGCGGGGATTTCATGCCGCTTGGGCCCGTTGGTGGGCCCAAGCGCGCAGTGCGGCGATGTCCTCGGCCCTGCTCACCGAGAGCGGTACCGTCGCCTCGGCCTCGGTGAGCAACGTTGCGGTGTCGAGACGTCGGGCGTCGCCGACGACCTGATAGAGGGCACCGACGATCACCGTCTCGATCTCGGCGCCGGAGAACCCCTTCGTCGCCGCCACCAACCGGTCGAGATCGACGGCGGCCGGATCCTGATCCCGCCGCTCGAGATGAGACCTGAGGATCGCCCGGCGAGCGGGGGCATCGGGCAGGTCGACGAAGAAGATCTCATCGAAGCGGCCCCGGCGCAGAAGCTCGGGAGGGAGCGACGAGACGTCGTTGGCCGTGGCGACTGCGAAGACTCTCGAGCGCCGATCCTGGAGCCACCGGAGGAACGTGCCGAGGATGCGCTTGCTCGTCCCGCCGTCGCTGTCGCTGCTGGCGAATCCCTTCTCGATCTCGTCGATCCACACGACCACCGGGCTCATCGCCTCGACGGTCTGGAGCGCCGCGTTCAGCCGGGCTTCCGACTCGCCGATGTACTTGCTGTACAACCGGCTGGGGTCGAGGAGGATGAGCGGCACACCCCACGTGCCGGCGATGGTCTTGGCGACCAGTGACTTGCCGCAGCCCGGCACGCCGGTCAGGAGGATCCCCTTGGGGAGGTCGAGACCGGGGAGGTCCATCGTGCCGCGGAACACTGGCTCTCGCAGCCGGAGCCAGCGCTTCAGGTCGTCGAGCCCGCCGATGTCCTCGAGCGAGCCGACGTCCGCCTCGATCACCTCGAGCACCCCGTCCTGGTTCAGGATCTCGGCCTTGGCGGTGCGCACCGTGGCGAGATCACTGACGTCGAACTTCCCGTCGTCGACGACGGCTCGCTGGATGATGCGCTCCGCTTCGCGAATCGTCATGCCGCTCAGGGTGTCGGCCAGCTCCTGGAGCTCGCTCCTGGTGATGCGGATGGGGAATCCGCGCGTGTGGAAATCGGAGAGGGTGCGCATCGCCAGGTCGGAGAGCTCGTCTCGACTCGGCGGCCGGAGCGTCCAGGCGTGGGCCACGTCGGCGAGCTCCTCGGGGATGACGGCCTCGGCTCCCGTCACGATGATCGTCTGCTCCTGCGGGGCCTGTTGCGCCACCTCCTTCAGGCGGCGCAACGGCAGCGGATGGGAGAGCACCGGACCGGCGTCCGTGAAGACGAAGACCCCCGCCGACCTGACTTCGGCGATGAAGTCCAGGGCATGGCGCACGTCGGTCGTCCCGTACTGCGCCTCCTCGCCCAGCCGGCGAAGGCCCTGCGTGGCCGACCACACCCACACCGGCGCTTCGACCTCGCGAGCCGCCCGTTCGAGGATCGCCAGGAAGCGCTCTTCCTCGCGTGCCGCCACGTAGAGCAACGGGTGGCGGGAAGCGAGCAACACGCGCAGGTCATGGGTGTTTTCCACCTCGCGGGTATCGGCAGACACTCGGGAACTTGTGAGGACTCCCTCCGTCCGAGTCACGGAACCGTACGAACGGCTGACGCCGGTGACCGGTTCCGGCACATGAGCAGCGGCCTTGGTCGGCGC
>JBPEXB010000129.1:0-2950 GCA_052032125.1 Acidimicrobiia bacterium | reverse complement strand
GATCGAGGGGATCGTCGCGTGGATCTTGCTGTCGGACCTCAGCGGCGTGCCGATCGCCGATTTCGTCGACGCCTACCGCCGTCCCCTGGGGGTGTTGCGGCGCGACCTGGCGAAGCTGCTGCCGAAGGCCGAAAAACGGCGTTTCGACCGGGCCCGCAAGGCGTTGCTGCGCGCCGGCCTGCCCGACGAGCTGGCCGGGCCCACCGCCGGCTTCGACTACCTGCCGGCCAGCGTCGGGGTGATCGACGTCGCCCACACCACCGGGGTGTCGATCGAGACCGCCGCCCGGCACTTCTACGCGCTCGGCGAACGCCTCTCGGAGACCGCGCTCGCCGACCGCCTCGGTCCACTGCAACGCCTCCTCGGTGTGGCGAGCGATGCCGTCGAAGAAGGTCGCCAGCATCTGGGTCGTCCGCAAGCCCATGTTCTCGTACGCCTGATTGATGATCATCTTGCTCAGCGCCAGTTGATTGCCCGGGATCGTCGCCAGACGCCTCGCCTCGGCCTCCACCTCAGCCGACAGCTGTGCTGCCGGGTAGACGTGGGACACCAGGCCGATCCGGTAGGCGGTGGCGGCATCGATGGCTCGGCCGGTGAGCAGGAACTGTTTCGCATGCTCCAGACCGAGCCGGTGGACCCACAACATCGTGGTCGGCACACCGAAGAGCCGGCTCGGTGCGTAACCGATGTGGGCGTCCTCGGCCATGAACAGCAGGTCGGCACACAGGATCAGGTCGGTGGCTCCGCCGATCGCCCAGCCGCTGACCTCACCGAGGACCGGCTTCGGACAATCCCAGATCTTCATGAACCGAGACACGTTGGCGGCCATGAACTGGTAGTCCCGCACGGGATCCCAGTTGCCGGGACGAGGGGCGGGTCCGGCGGCGTCGTAGGGCGACGACCACCCGGGCGGTGGCGCCTCCCCGGAGAAGTCCCCGGCCGCCGTGAGGTCGTAGCCGGCGGTCAATGATCCGCCCGCACCTCGCACCACGACGGCGGCGACCTCGCGGGAGGCGGTGGCGGCGTCGATGCCCTCGGCGACGCCTTCGATCACCTCTTCGGTGAGGGCGTTGAGCTTCTCGGGCCGGTTGAGGGTGATCACGGCGATGCGATCCCGCTCTTCATACAGGGTGGCGTCGGGCATGTAGCTCCTCGTGTCTCAGTCGGGGCGGTATCGGCTCAGAGCCGCGCCAGCGCCTGGTCGATCGCCTCGCCGGGAGCGCCGCGGAACGGCTCGCCGTGGCCGGGGAGCAGCACTTCGGCCGGCAGCTTGCGGAGCATCTCGAGCGAGCGAATGGTCTGGCCCTGGTCGTGGTTGAAGGCCTCGCTCAACAGACGGGGACCGGTGTCCTGCGTGATCGAATCGTGGGTGACCAGCGCATCACCGGTGAAGAGCACGCCTCGGTCCGCCATCTGGAAGGCGCAGTGCCCGTCGGTGTGGCCGGGGGTGTGGATCGGGACCGGGCGCCCCGGCACGTCGAGCGGTGACGAGCCCTCGAAGAGGATCGGCTCGGCCACCGGCTTCGGGTTCGCGGCGCCCCTGGTGGTGGCGTTGAGGACGAACGAGAACATCTTCGGCCACCAGATCCTGCTCACCATGTAGCCGATGCTGATCTGCTGCTTGCGCTCCCCCCGCACCATCGGCGCCTCGTCCCGATGGGCATGGACAGGGGCGCCGTGCTCGGCGCGCATCCGCTCGGCCGACCCGATGTGGTCGGGGTGGGCGTGGGTCAGAATGACCGCCGACACGTCGGCCGGCGACCGGCCCAGGCGCTCGAAGGCGGCGGCCACCAGTTTCCAGTCGCCGGGGTAGCCGGTGTCGATCATCGTCAGCGAATCGCCGTCGGCGACCAGGTAGAGGTTGGTCCTCGATCCCGGAACCCGCCAGACGCCGTCGGCCACCTGCTCGCTCATGACCCCTCCCGCGGTCGCGCCTTCCGGTTCTACACCACCCAGGCCGGGGGGTGCAGGGCTCCCGCGCTGCTCACGAGGCGGCCAGGCCTCGCACGACCGTGAGCAGGCCCTCCGTCCAGGCAGACACAGGATCGTTCGCCATGATCGGGAGGACGTCGCCCCGTAGCTCGGTGTTGGCGAGCCCCTCGAACATCGCTTCGATCTCGCCCATCGCTTGCGGCACCGTCTTGCTGCCCAGCAATCCGGCCTCCTCCAGGCGTTCGACTCGTGAGCGCAGTTCGACGAACGCCCGCTGCCGGGCCGCCACCAGATCCGGGTCCGGTCGAAGGCCGACCACTCGCTGAAAGGCGATCCGATACAGGGCAGGGTGGTCGAGAACCATCGGGCGAAAGGCGTCCAAGCCGATCGCAACCACGTCCCGCTGTGGATCGTCGGTGACGGCTACAGCGGCCGTACGCTCGCCGAGCATCTCGAACGCCCGTGCGGCCAACGCTGCGACCAAGCCCTCCTTCGAGCCGAACAGCGTGTAGACGGCGCGAGTGGTCGTGCCGGCAGACGAGGCCACCGTGCGGACCGACAAGGCGTCAGGTCCTCGTTCGGCGACGAGGTGCTCGGCGGCGGCGATGAGCTGTTGGCGGGTTTCCTCGCCGTGCTCGCGGGGGCGACCGGGTCTTGACTGCATTACGTTACATTGTTACGTTACATCGTATCGTATTGAGGGAGGGCGTGCCATGACCACGACGGCGACACCTGAACGGGCCGCGGTTGCCCGAGCGCAGCAAGCGATGCTCGACGCCGCGGCGATCCCCATCGCCGCCCGACGCGTCGAGCTGGCGTCGGGCCCCACACTCGAGGTGCTCGAGGGAGGCGAGGGCGAACCGCTGCTGCTCTGGCATGGCTCCGGCGTGAACGCCCTGAGCCTGGTCCCGCTCATGGAGCGCCTCCCCGATCGGCGGGTGATCGCTCCCCACCGGCCCGGGTACGGGCTCAGCGATCCCATCTCATACGATCGCCAATCGATTCGAGAACGATCGGT
>JBPEXB010000128.1:0-10480 GCA_052032125.1 Acidimicrobiia bacterium | reverse complement strand
GAGGCCTACTACCAACCGGCTCGCGAGGTCGGCGGGGACTTCTACGACTTCGTGGAGCTCGAGGACGGCCTGCTGGGCATCGTGGTGGGCGATGTCACCGACAAGGGCGTGCCGGCCGCCCTCGTCATGACCTCCACCCGGACGCTGCTGCGCGCCTCGGCGCAACGGCTCGTCGAGCCTGCCGAGGTCCTCACCCGCGTCAACGCTCAACTCCACGACGACATCCCGCCTGCCATGTTCGTGACCTGCCTCTACGGGATCCTGGATCCGGCCTCCGGCGAGTTCCGGTTCGCCAACGCAGGGCACAACCTGCCCATTCACCTCGACGACGGCTCGGTCGCCGAGCCCCGTGCCACGGGCCTCCCACTGGGCCTGATGCCCGAGGCGGACTACGACGAGGCCAAGGTGACCATCGGCGACGGCGACGCCTTGATCCTCTACAGCGACGCGCTGCCCGAGGCACACGGACCGTCGGGCGAGATGTTCGGATTCGCGTCCGTGACGGCAGCGGCCGCACGCATCGGCGAGGGCCCGATCGTGGACCACTTCCTCCACGAGCTCGAGCGATTCGCCGGCTCCGAGTGGGAACAGGAAGACGACGTGACCATCGTCGCGCTGCGGCGCCGCCCGCCTCAGCGCATCGTCGAGATTCCCAGCATCGAGGGGAGCGAGCGACGAGCCATCGACGAGGTCACCGAGTTCGCCCGCGACCTGCTTCCTCCCGACCGCGTCGAGCGGCTCGCCACCGCGGTCGGGGAAGCCACGATGAACGCCATCGAGCACGGCAACGCCTCCGACCCCTCGATCCCGGTGGAGGTGTGGATGTCGCACCGCGACGGCGCTGTCGTGGTGCACATCGCCGATCGTGGCGCCGGGATCGAAGGCTCGGGCGAGCCCCCGGATCTGGACGCCAAGGTGCGCGGCGAGCAATCGCCTCGCGGGTGGGGCCGCTTTCTGATCGAGGAGATGGTCGACGACGTCACCACGAGCTCCGCCGGGGGACGCCACTTCGTGACGTTGACGATGAGGACCGAGGAGGCCGGCGATGGCTGAGGCACTGACCGCGCACATCGAGTTGACGGACCCACCGGCGGTGATCCTCCGCGGCGACCTCGATCGCAGCGGCACCTCCGAACTCGACGCCGCGACCAGCGAGATCATCGCCGCCCGGCCGGCGTCCGTGGTCCTCGACTTCTCTGCGACCGGCTACATCAACAGCAGCGGCATCGCACTCATCGTCGGGCTCCTGGGGAAGGCCCGCGCGGCCGGCATCTCCGTCCATGCCCGAGGTCTGAGCAACCACTACCGGCGGGTGTTCGAGATCACCCGACTCAGCGAGTTCATCGACATCAACGACGAGGGAGGGACCGATGACTGACTTCACCAGCAGCACGACCGTTCGCTCCGTCGACGCCGCCACGTCGGTCGTCGATGTGGGCGGCGAGCTCACCCACGCCGCCGAGCAGGACCTGTCCGATGCGTTCGCCACCGCCGCGAGCGGGGACACGAACACGGTGATCCTCAACTTCTCCGAACTCGAATACATGAACAGCGGAGGAATCGGACTCCTCGTGACCTTGCTGATCCGCGCCAACCGCGATGGCAAACGACTGCTCGCGTGTGGGCTGGGGGAGCACTACCGGCAGATCTTCAGCCTCACCCGACTCGACGAAGCGATCACCTGCTTCGCCGACGAGCCGGCTGCGATCGCAGCCGCCCGATGAAGGGAGACACCGTGTCCGACCGACCACCACCTCGAGACGCCGGAGGCTGGGCCGAGCACGTCGAGCACATCGGCGTGGGCGACCGTGTGCGGCGCCTGACCGGCCCGCTGCAGGGCTTCGGGAAGATGTGGCAGAAGACGTATCGCATCCGGCTCGAGGGCTCCGAGCTCACTCCCGAGCAGGTCATCGCCGAGTGGAAGCAGCACTACGGCGACTTCTGGCCGGAGCACACCAGCTTCTACGGACCGGTGACCGGGATCGAGCCGGGCGAGATCGCCGCCATCGGCAGCAAGCAGGGCCCGATGCAGCTGTCCACCGGGATCCTGGTGCTCTACGCCGACGACGTCTCGTTCGCCTACATGACGCCCGAGGGTCATCCGTTCGCCGGCTGGATCACCTTCTCGGCGTATCGGGACGAGGACGCCGTCACCGTGGCCGGGGTGGACATGATCATCCGGCCGAGCGATCCGATCTACGAGCTGGGCTTCACGTTCGGCGGGTCGCGGGTCGAGGACCGGATGTGGCAACACACGCTCAGGAGCCTCGGTCGTCACGTCGGCGTCACCGCCGAGCCAGAGACC
Organism: Acidimicrobiia bacterium; assembly: GCA_052032125.1. Lineage (GTDB taxonomy): Bacteria > Actinomycetota > Acidimicrobiia > Spongiisociales > Spongiisociaceae > JBPEXB01. The sequence goes on along the minus strand of JBPEXB010000128.1, from coordinate 8,175 downwards.
ACCGTCGTGTGTGTCGATCGGCGGCGACAGTGGAGGCGGTTCGGCCAGGTCCGGCACAACGCCATGCTCCGGACCACGTTGTCGCGACCGTTCAGGCGACGCCCCCTGCGCTGATCGGCCCTAGCCCGGTTGCTCGAAGGCTCCGGGTGGGACGCTGGCTCCCGTCTCGGGGGTGAGCCCGGCCCAGTCGGCCGTCGCCTTCTCGGCCCATCCGGCCCACCGCTCCAGCGCCTGGCTGAACTCGACGTAGAACCGCATGGCGAGCGCGATCACCGGCAAGCGGTCGGGGAAGGGCCCGCCGTTCTCGGCGTACTCAGCCATCCGGGCAGCGACGTACTCGAGCTCGGAGGAGGCCTGTTCCGCCACCGCCTGCAGGTTGGTCCGCAACGCGTCGAGCGAGCCGTGGTCGGCGAAGGCGATCTTGAGCAATGCCTCGTACTCGAGCACCGGCGCCGCTCCGGGCTCCTCGAGCCAGCGGGCCAGAGCGGCCCGCCCGCGTTCGGTGATCGCATACTCGGTGCTCGCCCGTTTCCCGGTGTAGCGGGTGGTGGCCTCCGCCAGGCCGAGCCGGACGAGTCGTTTGGGCTCCTCGTAGACGACGCTGGCAGCTCGCGGCCACATCGCTCCCACGCTCCGGTCCATCTGTTGGGCGAGCTGGTACGCCGTCCACGGCTGCACGCCCAGGAGGGAGAGGATGGCGTAGGAGGTCGTCGTCAGATCGGTGAGCTCGGGCGATTCCTGTTGCATGTTCCTCCGGTTCGGAGTATCTTAGACTTACTCCGAACCGGAGTATACGCTGGAACGGGCGAAAGGGCCGACCATGCCGAGATTCGATCACATCGGGCACATCTCGTTCTCCGTGAGCGACTGCGAGAAGACCGCCGCCTGGTGGAGTGAGGTGTTCGGATTCGAGGAGGTCTATCGCATCCAGGAGGACACCTGGCGAGCGATCCTCCTCGACCTGGGCGACGGGACCGCCATCGAGTTCCAGCAGCACGACGCCAACGAGGGCGAGACGTTCGACCCGGTCCGCACCGGGTTCGACCACATGGGCTTCCATGTCACCGACCGCGACGACCTCGTCGAGTGGCAGGCACACTTCGAGCGACACGGCGTCACCCACACGCCGATCGTCGACCGCGACTACGGCTCGGTGCTGACCTTCAAGGACCCCGACCGGATCCAATACGAGATGTTCTACCTCGATCCGGCTCTCGCCGGCTGACGCTCCCACACCGTCGTGCTCGGATGAGGTGGTTCCCGCTCCGAACGCGAAAGTAACCTGGCGCGCCGATCGCCGACAGCGCCCAGGGAGGGCCCATGCGGGACGAGGTACAGGTCGCCATCGTGGGCGGCGGCGCCATGGGCGTCGGCCTCCTCTACTTCCTCGCCCACGAAGGGTGGACTGACACCATCCTGATCGAGAAGGACGAGCTCACCTCCGGGTCCACGTGGCATGCCGCCGGGCTCATCCCCCACTTCATCGGCGACCTCAACATGGCCAAGGTGCACCGGGACACCGCCTCGCTCTACGGCGTCATCGAAGAGGAGACTGGCCTGCACTCGGGCTGGCACGGTTGTGGGGCCGTGCGGCTGGCCCGCAACGAGCGCGAGGTCGATTGGTTCCGGTACGTCGAGGGCATGCTCGACTCGATCGGTGTCGAATGCCACTTGGTGAGTCCGTCGGAGGTGACCGAACTGGCGCCGCTCATCGACGTCGAGCCCGACGTGATGATGGGCTTCTGGACTCCCAACGATGGCTGGACGGACCCGTCAGCCGCCACCAACGCACTGGCGGCCGGCGCTCGCCAACTCGGCGCCGAGATCAGCCGTCACAATCGGTGCCTCGACATGAACCAGCTTCCCGACGGACGGTGGGAGGTCATCACCCAGAAGGGCCGGATCGTCGCCGAGCACGTGGTGAACGCCGCCGGGTGCTACGCGCCCCAGTTGGGCGCCATGGTCGGCCTGGAGGTCCCGATCGAGTCCGTGGAGCACCAGTACCTGGTCACCGAGCGCATCGATGAGGTCGCCGCTCTCACCAAGGAGCACCCGGTGGTGCGCGATCCCCGCGCCTCCTGCTACTACCGCCAGGAGCACGACGGGCTGATCATCGGCCCCTACGAGATGGAGGGAGCGGTCGACTACGGGGTCGGCGGCATCGACTGGGACCTGACCTTCCATCTGACCCCGCCCGCCATCGACAGGCTGCTGCCGTGGCTGGAGCTGGCCGCCCAGCGCATCCCCAGCTTCGAGGGCGCCGGCATCAAGCAGATCGTCGCCGGCCCGATCACCCACACGCCCGACGCCGGCTACCTGATGGGCCCGGCACCCGGACTGCGCAACTACTGGTACTGCGCAGGCGCCTCGATCGGCATCACCCAGGGCCCGGGCGCCGGCAAGTACCTGGCGCAGTGGATGGTGCACGGCCAGACCGAGATCAACGTCGCCTCCATGGACCCGCGCCGCTTCGGCCCCTACGCACCGGGCCGGTACCTCCACGAGCGGTCCCTCGACGAGTTTCACGAGATGTATCAGGTGCGCATGCCGCACGAGTACCGCGATGCCGGTCGCCCGATGAAGACCACGCCGCTCTACGACACGCTGGACGCCAAGGGCGCCCAGTGGCAGGAGGTCTGGGGGTGGGAGCGGGCGATGTACTTCTCCGACCGTCCCGAGGAGCACTCCTGGCGGCGATCGTCTGCCCACGACGAGGTCGGCGAGGAGGTGCGGGCGATCCGGGAGCGGGTCGGCGTGGCCGACATCACGGCCTTCGCCAAGTTCGAGGTGACAGGCGCCGACGCCGCCGCACTGCTCGATCGGCTGTCGGCCAACAGGCTGCCGACCAGCGATGGCGGCATCCGCCTCACGCACATGCTCACGACGCTCGGCGGCATCGAGACCGAGATGACGATCACCCGGCTGGCGCCCGACCGGTTCTACCTCAACTCCGGCGTCACCGGCGAGTGGCATGACTTCGACTGGCTCACCATGCACATCGCCGACGGCGAGGACGTCACGGTGACCGACGTCACCGACACCCGGGGCATCCTGGCCGTCACCGGGCCACGGGCTCGCGACGTGCTGTCAGAGCTCACTGACGCAGATCTCGACAACGCCGCCTTCCGCTGGCTCACGGGCCAGGAGATCACGGTGGCGGGAGCCCCGGTCATCGCGCTGCGCGTGTCGTACGTCGGCGAGCTCGGCTGGGAGCTGCACATGCCCATGGAGCACATGGTCGACGTCTACGACGCCGTGCAGAAGGCCGGTGCCGCCCACGGCATCGTCGACTTCGGGAGCCGGGCGATGAACGTCATGCGCCTCGAGAAGGCTTACAAGGCGTTCGGATCCGAGCTCACGACCGAGATCACGCCCGTGGAGGCGCGGCTGGAGCGGTTCATCGACTGGGACAAGGAGTTCCAGGGCAAGGAGGCCACGGTCGCCCGCCGCGATCAGGCCGAGCCACTGTCGATGGTGCTCGTCTACGCCGAGCTCGATGCGGACGACGCCGACTGCCTCGGAAACGAGCCGACCTACGACGGCGATCGGATCATGGGCATCACCACGAGCGGCGCCTGGGCGCACTCGGTCGGCAAGAGCATCCTGTTCGCCTACGTCGACCCGGCCTTCGAGGCGCCTGGTTCGAGCTTCGACGTCGCCATCATGGGCGAGCGGCGGTCGGCCACCGTGCTGGCGGAGCCGGTGTGGGATCCGAAGAGCGAACGGCTCCGGGCATGAGCGAACGCCGGCGCGCCGGAGGGCGTGCGGCTCGGGTGGCGGCTCGCGCGGCCGGCCCCGCCGATGACGAGAAGGCCGTCCGACCGGGGTTCATGGGCGGCGCCTACCGGCCGCTCTCCGAGTCCGACATGCAGCGCGTCTACGACACCGCCCTCGACCTGCTCGAGGAGATCGGCATGGGCAGCCCGGTCCCCGAGTTCGTCGAGGTGGTCACCGAGGCCGGCGGGCACATGGACGACAAGGAGCGGCTCCACTACCCGCGCGACGTGGTGCAGCGCATCGTCGAGGAAGTGGCCCTGAAGTCCTGGGTCTGGCACGGGCTCGACGAGGACCGCAGCATCGAACTGTCCGAGCGCAAGGTGCACTTCGGCACGGCGGGGGCGGCGGTCCTGATGCTCGACCACGCCACCCGCACGTTCCGTCACTCGACCACCGCCGACCTCTACGACATCGCTCGGCTCGTCGACACGCTCGAGCACATCCACTTCTTCGTCCGGACCGTGGTGGCCCGCGAGGTCGAGACCTCCCGGGACGTGGACATCAACACCGCCTACGCCACCATGATGGGCACCACCAAGCCGCAAGGGACGTCGTTCTTCCGCCCGGAGCACGTGCACGAGGTCGTGGAGATGTACGACCACGTGCTGGGTGGGCCGGGCGAGTTCCGCAAGCGCCCCTTCGTGGTGGCCAACAACACGTTCGTGGTTCCCCCGCTGCGCTTCGCCTACGAATCCGCCGAGTGCATGGTCGCCCAGGTGCACGCCGGCATGCCGATCAACCTGCTGTCGGCCGGCCAGGCCGGAGCCACCTCGCCAGCCGCCCTGGCGGGCTCGCTCGTGCAGGCGCTGGCCGAGTGCCTGGCGGCGCTCACCAGCGTCAACCTGATGAACCCCGGCCACCCCTGTGTGATGGGGTTGTGGCCGTTCGTGTCGGACCTGCGCACCGGCGCGATGACCGGCGGCTCCGGCGAGGAGGCGGTGCTGAACGCCGCCGCCGCCCAGGTGGCCAACTGGCTCGGGCTCCCGTCGGGTGTGGCAGCCGGCATGGCCGACTCGAAGCTGCCCGACAACCAGGCCGGCTACGAGAAGGGCATCACCACCACGCTGGCCGGCCAGGCGGGCGCCAACCTGGTCTACGAGTCGGCCGGAATGCTGGCGTCGCTGCTCGCCTGCTCGCTCGAGGGGCTCGTGATCGACAACGACATGCTCGGCTCGGTCAATCGCACCGTGCGGGGCATCGACGTCAACGACGAGACGCTCTCGGCCCAGGTCATCAAGGACGTGATCAGCGGGCCCGGCCACTTCCTCGGCAACGACCAGACGCTCCACCTCATGCAGCGGGAGTACGTCTACCCGAAGGTCGGCGACCGCAACAACCCGGACGACTGGAAGGACCTCGGCTCCACGGACGTGGCCCAACGCGCCCACGAGCACGTCAAGAAGATCATGACCTCCCACTTCCCGACCCACATCACGCAGGAGCAGGACGACTGGATCCGGGAGCGGTTCTCCATAGCCCTCCCGGCCGCCGAGGTGCGCGGGCGCACGCAGCGCTGGTAGCTAGCGTCTCCGCATGCCACTCGACGTGTTCCACCTCGGGCCCAACCGTGTTCATGTGCTCCACGACTCCCCCGGCTTCGGATTCGCCGAGGGACGGTTCGCACCTGGGACCCCACCGCCTCCACCCCACCGACACGACTGGGACGAGGGCTTCTACGTCGTCGCCGGGTCGCTTCTCGTGACGGTCGAGGACGAGACCGTCACGCTCGAACCGGGTGCGTTCGCGTTGGCGCCGGCCGGCTCTCTACACACGTTCGAGGTGTCCGGCGATGACGAGGCCGTCTTCGCGGCGACCTTCAGCAGCGGCCGCGGGCTCGCCTACCTCCGAGACATGGCCCAGGTGCTCGCCGACGGGCCTCCCGATGCCGCGCTTGCGACGCTGCACGCGCGCCATGGCGTCACGACTGCCTAGACGGCGCGCAAACCCGGAGTCGTCTGACGTCCATCGGCCGGGTCAGCTCAGCTTCGTCCGGCGCCGAGCAGTCGAGCCGGCAGCCTGAGCAACGTCGCGATCAACTCGAAGGCGGCATGGACTGAGATCCCGACGAGGCGAAGCGGGAGGCTCAGCAGCCACACGAAGGGGTAGAGGACGAGCGCGAGGATCGCCAGCGGCAGCGACAGGACTGCCAGGAGCAACCAGAGCATCAGCATCAACATGCTCGCAACGTACCGGCACGTCTCGCCTCGCACCATCGGGGAGGACCCTGAAGAATCCCTGAGACGGAGCCCGACAACTCAGGCGATCGCTGCGAGCGAACGAGCGACTCGATGCGGGTCGACTTCGATCGACGTGTCGACGTCGATGACCGGTCCGATCTCGAGGGGACCGGCCTCAGCCAGCCGGGCGAATCGCTCCGTGACCGCGCCGAGGTCGCCCCGATCCGCGTCTCCATGGCCGGAGTGGCGAACACGGCCGAGAAAACGCTGAGCCGCCACCTCGGGCGGGCAGCGGCAGTAGAGCTCGACGAGCGGACCCAGCTCCGTCAGCCATTCCGTGGGCGTGCCCGACGGCCCGGTCGATCCGGGACGTCGCCACCACGACACGAGGATGGCGCCATCGGAGGCGGCGGCGGCCTGCTGCAGAGCCTCATCGGCCAAGCGGCTCAGCCGCTGCCGTTCGTCGACGCCCACTGCATCATCTGTGAACAACGACTCGAGGTAGTCGTCTTTGTCGAGCACAGGAAGACTCACGAGCGGGGCCACCCGGCGAGCCACGGTGGACTTGCCGCTGGCGGGCAGACCTGAGACCACCACGAAGACCGACGGGACATCACCCATCCGGGGGTTCTACGGACACGACCTCACCCGACGAGCCATCGACGAGCGTTCGCTCGCCGATCGGAGCCGCCAGTTCCACGTCGAGGGCGTCCAGGCAATCGTCCCCCGAGGTGCGAACCAGGGGCGCGTCGTCATCCCAGACCGTGACGGTGACGCGCTCCGGGGTCTCCTCGATCGTCCACCGGTGATCGGCGTTGCACGCCTCCAGCCCGAGGACGAGGACTCGCCCGTCCTCGACGGCGGACGCCGAGAAGATGGTGATCTCGTCGAAGCCCGAGAACTGCACGTACGCCAGCACCGCACCTGCGACCAGGGCGAGGGCGATCAACCATGGCCGGAGACGTCGCATCGCGACCAGCGTAGGCAACTCGCAGTCCGAGGCTGGAGCGGCGGCTCGGCCTAGCCTTCCCGCCACGCCGATCACGGGACAGCACCATCGATCACGAGCACCGCGACGTCTGGGCCGACGAGCCCCACCCGCTGGAACGCATCTCCTGGCGGGTCGCCGGCGGCGTGCTCCTCGCGATCGTGGCGGGGCTGATCTGGCTGTGGCCGACCGGGGCGTTGCCTGACGGCGGCCAGTTCTTCGCCGACGACGTCGTCTCGGCTCGCGTCACCGAGGTCAGCGAAGGGCCGTGCCTCAACGTTCCCGAGCTCACCTGCACGAGGGTCCGCCTGGAGGTCACGAGCGGCGAACGGGCGGGCGACGTGTTTCGCCAGGACTTCTTCGGAGACGTGACCGATCCGAACCTCCAGGTCGGCGACACCGTCGTCGCCAACTACCTCGCCGACGCCGAGCCGGACTTCCAGTACCAGTACGCCGATCGCCAGCGCCGGCCGACGCTGTGGTGGCTGGCCGGGGTGTTCGCGCTGGCCGTCGTGGCGCTCGGGCGCTGGCGCGGCGTGATGGCGCTCGTCTCGCTGGCTGCCTCCTTCGGCGTCATCCTCGGCTTCGCCCTACCGGCGCTCCTCACCGGCGAACCGGCCGTGCCGGTCGCCCTGGTCGGGGCGGCGGCGGTCGCCTATGTGACGCTGTACCTGGCGCACGGCGTGAACATCCGCACCACGGTGGCGCTGCTCGGCTCGTTGGTGAGCCTCTTGCTCGTGGGGGTGCTGGCCTGGGTGGCGGTCGAAGCCGCCGCCATCACCGGCCTGGCCAGCGAGGAGGCCCTCTTCCTACCCGTCCTTGACATCACCCTCGACTTTCGCGGGCTGGTCCTTGCCTCGATCGTGCTGGGCACGATGGGGGCGCTGGACGATGTCACCGTGACGCAAGCCGAAGCGATCTGGGAGATCCACCGGGCGAACCCGGCGCTCGGGCCCCAACGGCTGTTCGCGGCAGGATTGCGCATCGGCCGCGCCCACATCGGAAGCACGGTCAACACCTTGGCGCTGGCCTACGCGGGCGCGGCGTTGCCGCTCCTGTTGCTGTTCCTGGTCGCCAATCAGTCGCTGGGCACGGTGGCGAACTCGGAGGTGGTGGCCACCGAACTGATCCGCACGCTGGCCGGATCGGTCGGCCTCGTGTCGAGCGTGCCGCTGACGACCTGGCTGGCGGCAGTCATCATCGGCTGGCGCTCCGACGATCCGCTCGGGTCGA
>JBPEXB010000127.1:0-2406 GCA_052032125.1 Acidimicrobiia bacterium | reverse complement strand
CCGGGTGGCGGCAGCCGTGACCCCGGTCGGGGTGTCCTCAACGATGCCGGCATCGATCAGCGACTCCATCGCCGCGAGGACCTCTCGCTCCGATGACCCGACTGCTGTGGCCACCACGTCTGCGGCGAGCGGCTCGACCGCCACCGAGGTGAGCTCGGCCACGTGCTGCGCGAGTTCGGACAACCCCTGGAGGGGGGCCGCCTGCTCGGTCATGTCACGCAGCACCTGGGCGAGGTCTCGAGGAGCGCTGTCGCCGTGGCCAAGCTCGTCGAGAAGGCTGACCAGCCGGTCGTCTCGGCCGGCCGCCGCCTTGTGCAGTGCCAGCGCCGCATCCCGTTCCAGATCGAGCGCAGTGGCGAGATCATCGACTGTGGGCGCCGTCAGCTCGACGACGCGATGTCCGCCGGTCTGGCCGGCGATCTCCGCCAGCTGTCGAAACGGGCGAGCGCCGACATCGTCCACCGGTTGGCGCTCGATGAGTACCACGAGCTGGGGGTCGGTGGCGAGTTGCATGGCGACGCTTGCCAATGCCCGGGGGTCAGCGAGGTGGGCGTGCTCGATGACGAGCATCTTCCGGCCGTCGGCTCCCGCAGCCGCAGCCTGGTGACCGGCGTGCAGGCGATCGTGCTCGCCCGCTGACACACGATGCACCGAGATGCCATTGCCGTCGAGGCCCCGGACGACGGTGTCCACGAAGCGCGGCCCTCCCGCTTCCGGCGGTGCGACGATCTCGATCAGCAGCCCGGATGGGGAGGACACCGCCTCCTCGATGAGGTCGGCGATGACATCCTCACGACCCCAATGGGGATAGCTCATGGTGACTCCTCGTTCGGCGTCGATTCTGGCCGATTCGCCCGCGTCCTGCGCACCGTGAGCAGGGAGTTCAGCGATCGCCGTAGGAGGCGTGATCTCGTAGCCTGGAGGATGCGATGTGGCGGTTACGAATCACCTACACCCTGGTGCTGCTCGGCCTCGTGGCGACGGCGTGCGGGGGCCAAACAGTGCCGGATCGGCGACCGTTCGACGTCCCCGATGCCATCGTTCCCGATTCGGTGTCGCCCACCGACCCCGTCAGCCTCTTCCCGGAGAGCGGGGAATGCACGATCGCGCTCAGCACGGGCGTCAGGGTGCTCGACATCATCGAAGGTTCGGCCGCCGAGAACCTCCTGCACGCCGGCGACATCATCACCGAGATCGACGGGGTGGCCATCGAGTCGCGAGAAGAATTGTTGAGCGCATTGGAGGGACGCCAGATCGGTGAGACCGTGGCGGTGGCGGGAACCCGTGCCGGGGTCGGATTCGCCGTCGACATCGCCCTCGGTGCCTCAGACGAGGACCCGGAGCGAGCCATCATGGGCGTCGTCTCCGAGAGCCGCCTCGAGCCGCTCGGTCCGGCGGAGGTGACCGAGACGTCACTGGTGCACCGTTTCAGCCGGCCGGCGGTCCTCGACGGCGAGATCTATCTCTACGAACCGCTCGGCGGCGCCTGGGCGCAGTATCCGGGCGTCCCGGCCGCACGGATGGCAGCCCTGGGGTCCGACTTCTTCTCGACGGCGTCGGATCAGGCCTCCCGGTCGCTGGTGCGCATCGGCGACGGAGCATTGATCCCCATCGAGACGTCCACCTTCTTCGCCGACGACGGGACCGGACCATTGGCGCTGACCCCGTCGGCCTTCGAGCGGGTGCTCGCGTCGGTCGGCAACCTCCTGCTGGTCGGAGGCTGGGCCAGCGACGAGAACGGCGGGGTCACCAGCGTCATCTTCGCCGTCGACCCGGTCACCCAGACCGTGCGGTGGAACCAGCCGCTCGGCCTGGCCGAGTCGGGTAATCCGTTCCTCGCCTTCGAGGGCTACCGGAGCCCGTCAGGCGATCGGGCGGTGATCGGCCTCGTGGAGCTCGACATCTCCACCGGCGCCACCTCCGACGTGTTCACCTACTTCCTCCTCGACGAGGAGGGCAACGGGACCGTGCCCCCTGGGCGGGAGCTGTTGCAGCCGACCGCCCGGGTGACCGGCTGGTTCGACGACGACTCGGTGACCTACGTGCTGCCCGTGGAACTGCCCCAGGTGGTGCGATGGTCGATGGGATCCGGTGAGCAGGGCGTCGTCCTCACGGTGCGGGAGGAGGACGCTCGTCAGCTCGTCTCGGTGAGCCCGGTGGGCGACGGCCGCCACGTCGTGCAGATCCTGCAGAGCTCGGTGTCGCTCATCGACACGGACCAGCTGGTGTTTGCCCGTCCCATCTCACGCGGCTGCCAGCACAACCCCATCGGGGGTCTGGCGGGCTAGGGGCGACTCCGTTGGCGGTGGCGCGACCGTCAGTCGTCGGTCGGGAGCTCCTCCAGCTCTTCCGAGTCGACCTTGCCGTTCACGCTGCCGTTCGCGTCACCGCGGTCGCCGTGCCCGT
>JBPEXB010000126.1:0-8264 GCA_052032125.1 Acidimicrobiia bacterium | reverse complement strand
CACCCCTTCGGGGTCCCTCCCCCCACGGGGGAGGATGTGCGCCCCCCTACGCGTCGCCTAGGTAGCCCTCGAGTCGCTTGGCTCTGGTGGGGTGGCGGAGCTTGGCGAGGGCTTTGGTCTCGAGCTGGCGGATGCGCTCTCGGGTGACGTTGAAGTGGGCGCCCACCTCTTCCAGCGTCCGGACCCGGCCGTCCTCGAGGCCGAAGCGCATGAGGATCACCTGCCGCTCGCGGTCGTTGAGGTCCTCGAGCGCCAGGGCCACGTACTCCTGGAGGAGCTTGAAGGCGGCCGCCTCGACCGGCACCACCGCCTCACTGTCTTCCACGAAGTCGCCCAGGGTGGAGTCGTCCTCCTCGCCGAGCGGGGTCTCGAGGGAGACCGGATCCTGGGCGATGCGCCGCAGCTCGGTCACCTTCTGCGGCTCGACTTCCAGCTCCTTGCCGATCTCCTCGATCGTCGGCTCACGGCCCAGCTCCTGCAGCATCTGCCGCTGCACCTGGGCGAGCTTGTTGATCGTCTCCACCATGTGCACCGGCACCCTGATCGTGCGGGCCTGATCGGCCAGCGAGCGGGTGACGGCTTGGCGGATCCACCAGGTGGCATAGGTGGAGAACTTGAAGCCCTTGCGGTAATCGAACTTCTCGACGGCCCGCATCAGCCCGAGGTTGCCCTCCTGGATGAGGTCGAGCAGGGGCATGCCACGGCCCACGTACTTCTTGGCGATCGAGACCACCAGCCGCAGGTTGGCCTCGACCAGGCGCTTCTCGGCGTCCTCACCCTTGCGGCGGGCCCGCTTGAGGATGATCTGGTCCTCCATCGTCGCCTCTTCGCCGGACTCCTCGATGGCGGCCAGCTTGCCCTCGGCCTTCTTGCCGGCCTCGACCGCCATGGCCAGCTCGACCTCCTGCTGGGCGGTGAGCAGGTTGACCCGGCCGATCTCCTGGAGGTACATGCGCACCGGGTCGGACACCGACACCAGCTCCTCGACGCTGATCTGGGCCTCGATGATGTCCGGCCCGTCCTCGACGACCTTGATCTTGGCGCCCTTGAGAGCATCGAACACCACGTCGAAGGAGAACTCGGGCGCATCGATCTCCTCGAGCTCCTGCTGGATCTCCGCCATGGTGAGAAAGCCGCGCTGCTGGCCGCGAGCGCGCAGATCCGAGATGACCTTCTCGACCAACGGATCCACGATCACTCCTCGATGTCCTGGCGCTTGGTGCGCTCCAAAGCTATCAACTCGCCGAAGGTCGCGGAATACTCCTCCGCGTCAGCGTCCGGATCGAGCGTGGCGAGCGTTCGCTTGAGCTCGGCCATGCGCTCGTCGGTGAACCTCCGTTCGAGCCGCCTCACGACATCATCGGCCGGGCTCAGCGGATCATTGACCAATGCCAGGCGGCGGACCATCGCCTCGACCGCCGGGTCCCCGACGTCGTGGATGGGGATGGGCTGACCCGCCCCGGCCTCGGCGGCCGCCTCCAACAACCAGGTGGCCGCCGCAGACGCCCCGGGGGCGCGGAACAGCTCGGGTCGGACCCGATCCAACGGAGCGGTGCCGGCGAGCAGGTGCCGCAGCACCTCTCGTTCGGCGAGATCGGCGCCCCGGAGCGGCGTCTGGACGGGCCGGTCCGCCGGCCGCGGCCCTCGGTCGCTCCCGACCGCTCGCTCTATCTCGGAGAGAATCGGGTCGAGCTCGGTGCCCGTGCGACGAGCCACCAGCCGGGCGTACTCGCGCCGGGCGAAGCTGTCCGGCTGGCGAGCGATCAGGGGGATCACGGCTCGAATCGCCCTGGCCCTGCCCTCGGGCTCGGAGAGGTCGTGGGCCTCCAGCTCGCGGCTGACCCGGAACTGCATGATCGGCTCGGACTCGTCGACCGCCTTGCGCAGCTGGTCGACCAGGCCGTCCTGGACCAGTTCGGCCGGGTCGCGCCCCTCCGGCATGACGGCCACCCGCAGGTCGAGGCCCAGCTCGGCTGGCATCCGCAGCTCGTCTCCCCGGATCGCCGCCCCCGCCCCCGCCTGGTCGGCGTCGAAGGCCAGGACGATGCGATCGGAGAACCGTCGCAGCAAGTCGAAGTGGTCCTCACCGAGCGCCGTCCCGCAGGTGGCGACGGCCACGGGGTAGCCGGCCAGGTGCAGGGCGATGACGTCGGTGTAGCCCTCGACCACCACCGAGAAGCCGGACCGGCTGATCTCTTGGCGGGCCCGATCGAGGCCGTAGAGCAGCTCGGCCTTCTTGTAGAGGCGGGTCTCGGGCGTGTTGATGTACTTGGCCCCCTCACCCCGCAGCAGACGCCCGCCGAAGCCCACCATCTCGCCACGAACGTTGCGGATCGGGAACATGAGCCGGCCGCGGAAGTGGTCGTAGAGCTTGCCGCCTCTCCCCCGCTTGGCCAGCCCGGCCTGCTCGATCTGGCGGTCCTTGAACCCGCGGGCGCGCAGGTACTTGGTCAGCTCGTCCCAGTCTTCCGGTGAGTAGCCGATCTCGAACTGGTCGATCACGTCGACGTCGTACCCGCGGCCCCGCACATAGGAGCGAGCGTGGCCGGCATCGGGATCGTCCTTCAGCTTGCGCTGATAGAACTCGGAGGCGGCCCGGACGGCGTCGACGGTCTCGCGCCGCTCACTCTCCCGCTTGGCCGCCTTGGGATCCCGTTCCAGCGTGATGCCGGCTCGCTGGGCGAGGAGCTCCAGCGCCTCGCCGAAGGTGAGCCCCTGAACCTCCATGATGAACTTGAACACGTCGCCGCCCTGCCCGCAGCCGAAGCAGTTGAAGAGGCCGCGACCGGGATCGACCGACATCGAGGCGGTCTTCTCCTGATGGAACGGGCAGACCGCCATGATCGAGCGGCCCGACTTCTTGATGGTCGTGACACCCTCGATCAGCTCGACGATGTTGGTGGCCTGGCGCACCCGCTCGATGTCGTCACGGTCAGCCATGAGGCGAGTGTAGGGAGCGGCCGTTCACAGAGAGCCGGGAGGGCCGGGCGATCCCGATCAGCCGCCCGGCCCGACCAGAGACGTCCCCGGCCGATAGGTCGACCAGGCGAACCAGAAGGTGTCGAGGTGCGGGACCCGCTCCAGCCGTTCGCCCGCCAGCGTCCCCTCGATGCCGACGCCGGCTATCGACCAACGGGTGTTGGTCTCGAGATCCTGGAAACCGTCCTGGTCGGCCCGGAAGGTCAGTCGCCGGCCGTCGATCGACGGAACGAACACGCCGACCGTGCCCACGTCACGCCCGTACTGGACGCTCGGGCCGTGGATCGCAGAGGTCTGACCGGGCGACCACAGCACGACGAGCTCAGCATCGCCGTGCGAGACCGTGGTGGCCGTGGCGGACTGCCCGGTCAACCCCGTCAAGGCATACGCGACATCCACACCGTTGCGGGACACGCCCACGACCCGCTCCTTCGCCACGGCCCGAGCGTCGACGTCTCCGTAGAACAGGAACGGAAACGATTCCGGGTCGTCGTAGCCGACGTACGGGTTGGCGCCGTAGTCGCGGCGGTGGCCCGTCCGAGTCTCGTCGAGCACCGCTCCATCGGGATGGGTCGCCAGAAAGTCGGCCCACGACATCAGGGGCGACGGGTATGCCTCCAACCTGGTGCCGGCCAGCATCCCGACGACGGCTTGACCGTCGAAATGCGTCCACAGCGACTCGGTGGCACGGTCGTACATCACCATGGCCGAGTGGTAGAGCAGGCCCGACGTGCCAAACGTCGTCGCCTCACCGTCGATCTCCCGGCCGTACGAGGTGGCTGAGTTGCACAGCGGGCAGTAGGTGACCGAGACCGGCACGCCACCCACCGTGTCGTTGACGATCTCGTGCCAGATCAGGACCGCCACCGGGTAGGCGCGGGCGTCGCCGCCGATGTCGAGCACCACCATCGGCGCCACGTCGCGATAGCGCTCTCGGTGCGCCGAGGCCGGCACGAACTCGGGCCGGTCGATCGCCGGGATGCCGTCGGGTGGCGGGCCTCCGGCGAACAGGCGGCGCACGTCGATCAGGGCGTCGGGGAACTCATCGGCGGTGAGCTGATCGAGCGCCGACGGACTGCGAGCGTGCGAAGGCGCCGCGCCGGAACCACCGCACGCAGCCACGACCAGAACCGCTACGGCGAGCGCGCCGATCCAACGAGCCATACGCCTCACGGTGATGGATTCTCGTCGGGAGGTCCCCATGATCGTCGCCTCCACGACACCCCATCCTCCCCCGTGGGGGGAGGTGCCCGAGCAGTACTGAGTACTCAGTACCGAGTACTCAGTACTCCCGGTAAACCAGAACACCCTTCCAAAGCGTGTACGTCACGATGGTCCTCGCAGACAGGCGCGTGTTCACAGGATCGGTTGGGTCGGAGCCGAACGACCTCCGACTCCGCGTGTGGGCTGCCTGCGACGAGGGGCGCCTCGAAGTCGGGACCGAGGACGGCGAGACCTTCTCCTGGCCGTTCGCCGACGTCGGCGTCAGGGCGTACGACACCTGCACCGTGGAGCTCCACGTCGACGGCACTGAGCTGTACTTCGCCGCCGACGATCCGCTCCGGTTCGCCGACGCGTTGGGCGATCTGCTCGGCGCCTCTGCGCCATCTGAGATGACCGAGCGGCCGGGGCGAAGCGTTCGGATCTCGGATCCGCTGGACCGTCGGACGACGATCCCCGTGGTCCGGCCCGAGGCGGCTCCACCGTCACGCCGCTCCGTGGATCGCGACCGTCTCGCGCCGCTCGGTCCCAAGGGCAAGCTCCGGCGGCCCAAGTCGCACGTCCACGACTGGCGGGAGGCCGGCACCTCGTACGGGTTCCGGCGCTCCGTCTGTGAGATCTGCCGGCAAGTGACCATCGATCTCACCGGTCCTGGGGTCACCACCGATGTTCGGCGGCGTCCGGTGTTTCGCGCGTTTCTCGAGCGTTCGACGATCGGGGCGTAGCCACATTGGCGGTACCATCGTTTACCAGAGAGATGACGGGGCATCTGAAGGGACTGGGAGGCGTGCTCGTGCTGGAGCCAGGTGATCCTGGCCTTCCCGCGCAGGTCTTCCTCGACGGACCCGACTTCGCCATCGAGACCTTGGATGGCGAGCGGCACGAATGGGCTCGAGAGAACATCTCGGTGACGCCCTTCGACACCTGCACGACCGAGCTGCATCTCGACGGCGACCGCTTGTTCTTTCGGGCCGACGACCCGTTGGTCTTCTCCGACCGACTCACCGCCTTCCTCGCCGCGCCGCTGAAGCGCAAGCGCGAACGCGCCAACGGCACACCCAAGGACGAGCCCGCGCCACCGACCGTCGTGGAGATCGATCTGCGCGACGGGCCACCGGAGCCTTCGACGGAGGATCCGTTCTCGCCTCCGGTCGAGGTCGAGCCGACGGGCCGCAAGCGCCGCCGCCGTGAGCACGAGCACGACTGGGTCCGGGGGCCTGCCGGGGGCGGCATCGTCCGACGGAGGTGCCGCGAGTGCGGTGCGATGTCGATCGATGACACGTCGTTCGAAATGAGGGGCGACCCGAAGGCCGTCTTCGCCCGACGCCGCTGAGCCTCAGCCGGCCAGCGCCACCAGGTCGATCACCAGCATCACCTCGTCGCTGACATCAGCCACCTGCGGCACGCTGGGGATGTTCAGGCCGAAGTCCGACCGCAACACGAGCGCCGAGCCGGTGACCTCGATCCGGTCCTCTGATGCCAGCGTGACCTCCACGTCGAAGGTGACGGGTTGGGTCACCCCGCTCAAGGCGAAATCGCCCGTGATGCGCAGTGGCACGACGTCGCCGATCGCCACGGACGCCGGCAGGCCCTCGATGGACGTCGGCGCGAACTCGGCGAACTCGTTCTCGTCGCTCGCCGAGTCGAGGATGCGACCGCGGATCGCCCGGTCCCGGAAGCTGGAGTCGGTTTCGAGCGTGCGGACGTTGATCACGACCGTCCCCATCTGCGACTCGGTCGGGTTGGCGAAGTCGATGAGGAATTGACCGGCCACCTCGGTGGTGGTGCCGACCACGTGCTTGGGAGCGTCGTTGAGCAGCTCGTCCAACTCGAACTGGACCGACGACTGGGTCTTGTCGATGCTGAAGGCCTTCGGACCGGCCGCCTCGGTGCCGGCCTCGGAGGTCTCGGTCTCTGAGGTGGCAGTGGTGATGGTCGGGGCGGTGACCTCGGCACTCGGCTCACCGCTGCCGCCCGAGAACCAGATCCAGGCTCCGCCGGCGACGAGCACCAACAACAGTGCCCCGGCTGCGATCGCGATCTTCCTGCCCATGATGTGTCCCTTGGTGGTGATGTGCTCTCAACCGTTACGGCGCCAGGTTGAAGCCGGTTCCTGAGAGCGAACTGAGACTCAGGTCAGCCGCTCTTCGAGATATCGCACGACGCCGTCGATGGGGATGCGGTCCTGGGCCATCGTGTCACGGTCGCGGACGGTGACGGCCTGGTCGTCGAGGGTGTCGAAGTCCACCGTCACGCAGTACGGCGTGCCGATCTCGTCCTGGCGCCGGTACCGGCGACCGATGGCCTGGGTCACGTCGACCTCCACGTCCCAGCGCGGCCGTAGCGCCGCCGCCACCTTCTCGGTCGTCTCGACCAGGTCGTCCTTCTTCGACAGCGGGAGGACGGCCACCTTGATCGGTGCCAGCCGATGATCGAGGCGCAGGACCGTTCGCGTCTCCTCGTTCACCTCTTCGGTGTGATACGCGTCGATGAGGAAGGCGAACGTGGTGCGGGTGGCGCCGGCCGCCGGCTCGATCACGTAGGGGTAGAACCGCTCGTCGGCTTCCTGGTCGAAGTAGGTGAGGTCCTTCCCCGAGTGCTCGGCGTGCTGCCGGAGGTCGAAATCGGTGCGGTTGGCGATGCCCTCCAACTCGTCCCAACCCCACGGGAACAGGTAGTCGATGTCATAGGTGCCGGCCGAGTAGTGCGACAGCTCGTCCGAGTCGTGGGCTCGCAGGCGCAGGTGGTCAGGGTTCATGCCCAGGTCGAGGTACCAGTCGCGCCTCGCCTCCACCCAGTAGTCGAACCAGCGGTCCGCGTCGTCGGGGTGGGTGAAGAACTCCATCTCCATCTGCTCGAACTCGCGGGTCCGGAAGACGAATTGGCCAGGAGTGATCTCGTTGCGGAATGACTTGCCGATCTGGGCGATGCCGAAGGGGAGCTTCTTGCGGCTCACCCGCCGCACGTTCTCGAAGTTGGTGAAGATCCCCTGGGCGGTCTCGGGTCGGAGGTAGACCTCGTTGCCCTCCTGGACGACCGGGCCCATGTGGGTCTTGAACATGAGGTTGAAGTCACGGGGATCGGTGAACGAGCCCTTCGTGCCACAGGTCGGGCACTGGTTCGGATCATCGAGCTTGTCCAGGCGATGCCGGGCGTTGCAGTTGGTGCACTCGACCAGCGGGTCGCTGAACTGGCTGAGGTGGCCGGACGCCTTCCACACCTCCGTGGCCTGGATGATCGCCGAGTCGATGCCCACCACGTCGTCGCGCAGCTGCACCATCGACCGCCACCACTGATCCTTGACGTTGCGCAGCAGGGCGGCGCCGAGCGGGCCGTAGTCGTAGGCCGACCGCAGACCGCCGTAGATCTCGGAGGCCTGGAAGACGAACCCGCGCTTCTTCGACAGGTTGACGATGGTGTCGAACGACGGGCGGGCCGTCTCGGTCTGGGTGGACTCGGACATGCTGATTCCCTCGTGGGGGTGGGGTGAGGCGCCATGGTAGTGGCGCGGCACACGGTCGACGCCGCGATTCCGCTCAGCGGCCGAACCGTCTCGCCCTCGTCTGATACTCGACGATCGCATCGACGAGCGGCTGCGCCCCGAACTCCGGCCAGCGGGTCTCGGTGAACACGAATTCGGAGTAGGCGCTCCCCCAGAGGAGGAAGTTCGACAGCCGCACCTCCCCTGAGGTCCGGATGATCAGGTCGGGATCCGGCATGTCGGGGACCCACATGTGCGCAACCAGCGAGGCCTCGTCGACCTCCGCGGCAGTCCTGGTGCCGGCCGCCACCTCCTCGGCGAGCAGTCGGGCGGCCCGCACGATCTCGTCACGGCCTCCATAGTTGAAGGCGAACACCATCGTCAGGCGGTCGTTGGCGCGGGTCAGCTCTTCGGCGTCGGCCATGTGGACGCGGTTGCGGTCCGGGATGCGGGGGTCGGAGAGATCGCCGGCGAAGCGCATCCTTACGCCCTTCTCGTGCAGGGCGTCCCGGCGACGCAGCAGCAGGTCCTCGTTGAACCACATCAGGAACTGCACCTCGTCGGGGTCCCGCTGCCAGTTCTC
>JBPEXB010000125.1:0-5532 GCA_052032125.1 Acidimicrobiia bacterium | reverse complement strand
GAAAGGCACTCCTAGGATCTCCCCCATGCGTCTTGGGATCGACCTGGATGGGGTCGTCGCCGACTTCAACGCGGGGTGGATCCGGCTCTACAACGAGGAGTTCGGGTCGGACATCGCGCTCGATGCGGTGACCTCGTGGGGAGCTCCTCCCCGGCTCACCCACTTCCGGCACATGGGCGAGTTCTGGAAGTGGACCGAGGATCTGCAGGGCCGCAGCCTGTTCTGGCATCTGGAGCCGTATCCCGACGCCATCCCGACCCTGGAGCGCTTGGCCGCCGACGGCCACCACATCGTGATCCTGACCACCAAGCCTCACTTTGCGGTGTCCGACACCTTCGAGTGGATCGGCCGCCACCGCATCCCCACCACCGAGGTCCACATCCTCGACCACAAGTGGGAGGTCGCCTGCGACATCTACCTCGACGACGGCCCCCACCACATGCGGGAGATCCCGGCCAAACGACCGGAGGCGATCGTGTGCCGTTTCGCCCGGCCCTGGAACCGCCCGACGGCCGACACCGTGACGATCGAGTCGTGGAGCGATTTCGCGACCTTCGTGGCCGAGGCGACCTGACGAACGCAGTCGGTGGCGGTGGTCCTCACCGAGAGGGGCATCGCGGGCTCGGCCGGGTCGCGAAAACCGCCCGGTCAGGACCCTTCTCCGGTTCATCATCGACGCAGGGAGCGGTGTAGGGTCCGGCCAGCATGGCGGGAAGAGGGGTTGCGCCGGGTCACCGGCGGAGTTCGATCTCGTCGTGTTGATTCCACGGAACAATCAGAGGAGGAACTCCATGAGGAAGCGTGTCTGGCTCACCTTCCTGCTGGCATTTGCCCTGGTGGCAGCCGCCTGCGGGAGTGATGCGACCGAAGAAACGGAGCCGACCGCGGCCCCGACCACGGCAGCGACCACCGCCGCCACGACCGCCGCGACGACCACGGCGACCACCGAGGCGACGACCACCACCACCGAGGCCATGGCCGAGGTGGGCAGCGAGGAGAACCCGATCCAGGTGCTCTTCGTACCGTCGGTGTCGGCCGAGGAGATCATCGCCGGTGGCGAGGTGCTCGAGGCCTTCCTGGAGGAGAACACCGGGTTGTTCTTCGACGTCGACGTTCCGACGTCGTACGCCTCGGTCATCCAGGAGATGTGCGCGGCCCCCGACACCACGATCGGCTTCATCCCGGCCCAGGCCTACGTGCTCGCCAACGACCTGTGTGACGTCGAGATCGCCCTGAAGTCGATCCGCTTCGGCTACGACGTGTACTGGGCGCAGTACATCGTGGGTCGCGACAGCGGCATCGAGACGCTCGAGGACCTGGCCGGCAGGACCTGGGCCTACCCGGACGCCGGTTCGACCTCCGGCTTCCTGGTCCCCTCGGGTCAGCTGGGCCTGCTCGGCATCGAGGTGGGTGACTCGTTCGAGGCCGGCGGCCACAGCGCCGTGGCCCGGGCCATCTACAACGGCGAGGCCGACTTCGGCACGACGTTCTACAGCCCGCAGATCGACGTCGACGGCAACGCCGTGTGGGACAACGATCCCGCCACGGCCGACCTGGCCGGCGGCGACCTGGCGGCCTGCGGCGTCGTCAGCGCTGCAGATGCCACCGGTTCCTTCGGTGAAGGCGACCTCGTGTGCGGTGACGTGGAGATCCGCGACGCCCGTCGCAACATCCGCGAGGAAGCCCCGGACGTCATGGACAAGGTGAAGGTCATCGCGGTGTCGGAGCCGATCCCCAATGACGGCATGGCATTCGGTCCTGAGTTCCCTGAGGACCTCAAGGAGCGGATCGTGGCCGTGATCCTCGGGTTCGCCGACATCAACCCGGAGGACTTCGCCGTGGCGTTCGACGCCTACAGCTGGAGCGGCGTGGCCGTGACCACGGATGCCGAGTTCGACTCGATCCGTGCTCTGCTGCAGGTGCTCGGCTTCACCGTCGACGACCTCGGCTGATCCGATGAACGACTGGTGAGGGGGCGGCGAGCCCGCCCCCTCACCACACACCCCGCACGCGCCGGACGGGAGGGAGGCGACTCGTGCTCAAGGTCGAGCACCTGACCAAGGTCTACGACGGCGGCGTCGTCGCGCTCGAAGACGTCAGCTTCGAAGTCGAGGACGGTGAATTCCTGGCCGTGATCGGCCTCAGCGGATCCGGCAAGTCCACCCTGCTGCGATGCATCAACCGCCTGGTCGAACCGACCGAGGGCAGCATCATCTGGAATGGCGAGGACATCACCAAGGCCTCCCAGGAGGAGCTCCGTCGCATCCGCCGTCGGATCGGCATGGTGTTCCAGCATTTCAACCTGGTCCATCGGTCCAAGGTCACGACCAATGTGCTCTCCGGCCGCCTCGGCTACACCAACCCGGCGATGAGCATCATCAACCGCTTCTCGAAGGCCGACGTCGAGCGCTCGACCGAGGAGCTGGAGCGGGTCGGCCTCTCCGACCGAGCCACCCATCGGGCCGACGAGCTCTCGGGTGGCCAGCAGCAGCGCGTCGGCATCGCCAGGGCGATGATGCAGAACCCCGACATGATCCTGGCCGACGAGCCGGTCGCGTCGCTCGACCCGGTGCTGGCGCACTCGATCATGCAGTACTTGGAGCGGATCAACCGCGACCTCGATGTCACGGTGTTGTGCAGCCTGCACTTCCTCGACCTGGTGCATCGATACGGCCAGAAGGTGATCGCCCTGAACGACGGCAAGCTCGTCTTCTCCGGCACCCCGGCCCAGATCGACGACGAGAAGTTCAAGGACATCTACGGACGGGAGGCCGAGCGCGTTGGCTGACAAGCCCCGCTCACCGGCCCGGCGCGTCCTGATCATCGTGGCCTCGATCGTGGCGGCGGTCGTCGTGTACGCCTTCGCCGTCGACAAGACCCAGGTGGACCTGGGCGAGGTGCAGAGCGATACGCGGCGCTCCCAGCTGGTGCTGATCCTGCGGGCGCTGGCCAGGCCGGACCTGTTCGACCAGGACTTCGAGGAGGTCACGGTCGAGACCTTCATCCAGGTCCCCTGCACCGACACCGACCCGACCATCCCGCCACCGGAGACCTCGGCCACCCTCGACGCGCCGGTCTGCGCGGATCCCGGCTCGGAGGTCGTCGTCACCGGTAACGCCTTTGGACCGGAGTCGTCGGGTGACATCACCTTCGTGCCGGACTCCGAGTTCGACATCTTCCTGACCATCGGAGAGTTCGAAGCCGACGGCGACGGCAACTTCACCGTCACCGTGGAGATACCCGAGCGGGAGTCGGAGGAGCTCCAGTCGATCCAGGCGGTGACCCGGCTCCCGGTCGGGACCTGGACCGACCGCCAGGAGGTGTGGACCGACCTCAACCGCAACGAACGGGTCGACGAGGGCGAAGTGCGGCTCTCCCCTCGTCTCTCGGATGCCGTCGAGATCACCTGGGACAAGATCATCGAGACCGTGATGCTGGCCCTCATCGCCACCACGGTCGGCACGATCCTGGCCGTGCCGCTCTCTTTCATGGCGGCGCGCAACCTCATGCGCGACATCTCGACGACCGTGACCAACCTGGCGCTGACGATCCTGGCGATTCCGGTGGGCGTGTGGATCGGCGTGCTGGCCGCCCGGCTCGCTCGGATGAGCGTCGAGGACGTCGACTCGTGGATCCTGGGCGTCGTCCTGCTGATCCTCATCCCATGGCTCGGACGACGCGCCCTTCGCTGGGCGATTCCGGCGGAAGACACCGAGCCGGTCACCCCGGCCCTGCGCGCCCAGCGAATCGCCGTGTTCATCGTCGTGGCCTTCGCGGCGGTCGTGTGGCTCTACGTGCTGGCCGACGGCGCCCAGCAACTCGGGGCCGACATGTTGGACGGGCTCGGCAGCCTCGGGTTCCTCGGCAACTTCGTCTTCGTGTTGGGCGAGACGCTGGCGTTGATCCTGCCGGTCATCGCCGCCCTCTCCGCCGCCGGAGCGCTGATGAATCTCGCCTCCCGTCTGGGCTACGTCCTTCGCAGCCGCATGCCGGCCACCGCCCTCCGGCCCCTCAACGTGGTGCTGCTCGCCGCGGCGGGGGCGGTCGTGGCGCTGGGCATCGGTGGCGCCATCTCCTGGCTGTACCAGATCGACAACCCCACCGCCACGGTGACAATCCCGGCGATCGTCGGGGCCGTGTTCGGCTTGTACCTGGCGTTCCGCTCCCGCAACATCGGCTCGCTCAAGACCGGGCTCACCGTGTACTACATCGCTCGGACGGTGTTCAACACGCTGCGGTCGGTCGAGCCGCTCATCATGGTCATCGTGTTCGTGGTCTGGGTCGGCATCGGGCCCTTCGCCGGTTCGCTGGCGCTGGCGCTCCACACGACGGCAGCCCTCGCCAAGCTCTACTCCGAGCAGGTGGAGAACATCTCCGAGGGCCCGCTGGAAGCGGTCCGGGCCACCGGCGCCACCCGGCTGCAGACGGTCGTGTACGCAGTGGCGCCTCAGATCGTCCCGCCCTACATCTCCTTCACCATGTACCGGTGGGACATCAACGTCCGCATGTCGACCATCATCGGTTTCGCCGGTGGTGGTGGCATCGGCTTCGTCCTGCAGCAGAACATCAACCTCGTGCAGTACCGGGCGGCGGCCGTGCAGATGCTGGCGATCGCCATCGTGGTCGCGTCCATGGACTACATCAGCTCACGCCTGCGTGAGCGATTCGTCTGAGGGAGCGGGCCGTGATGGACGACCTGCGACGGGTCGATCGCCTCGAGCGGGAGAAGATCGAGCGCGACACGCTCGGCCTCAAGGCGAGCCAGTCGACCGAATCGCGCGGGCGGGCGCGATCCGAGCCGGACGATGCACTGCGGACGGCCTTCGAACGGGACCGCGACCGCATCGTGCACTCGAACGCCATCCGTCGCCTCGCCCACAAGACGCAGGTGTTCATGAACCCGGACGACGACCACTTCGTCACCCGCCTCACCCACACCATGCAGGTCTCCCAGGTCGGCCGATCGATGGCCGTCGCCCTGGGCCTGAACGAGGCACTGACCGAGGCCATCTGCCTCGGCCACGACATCGGCCACTCTCCCTTCGGCCACACCGGCGAAGACGCCCTGTCCGCCTTCGTCGACGGCGAATGGCTCCACTCGGCGCAGTCCGTGCGCATCCTGTCGGTCCTGGAACCGCTGAACCTCACGTGGGAGACGCTGGATGGGATCCGCGCCCATTCGTGGAAGATCAGCCCCGGGCCGGCGACCCCGGAAGGCATGCTCTGCCGCTACGCCGACCGCATCGCCTACCTCGCCCACGACGTTCGCGATGCGATCCGGGCAGAGGTGATCCGCTACGGCGACCTCCCGTTTCGAAGCCAGGCCGTGTTCGGCGACAACCACAGTCAGTGGGTCGGCACGATGGTGCACGCCGTGGTCGACGGTTCGTTGGCCGCCGGCGAGGTCGACATGGACCTGGAGATCGCCGACGTCATGCAGGAGTTGCGGGACTTCATGTTCGAGCGGGTGTATCTCCGCCCGGAGATGGACGAGCATCGGGCTCGGGCGATCGAGATCGTGCAAGGTCTCGT
>JBPEXB010000124.1:0-4026 GCA_052032125.1 Acidimicrobiia bacterium | reverse complement strand
GGGCGGCTCCTTCGTGGAATTCGGCTCGGCCGGTCCCTACACCAGTTCGATGACCGCCATCTCGGCGTTGTCGCCGCGCCGGGGACCGATCTTGACGATGCGGGTGTAGCCGCCGTCGCGCTCGGCGTAGCGGGGCCCGATCTCGTCGAACAGCTTGGTCACGACCTCGAGGTCGGTCAGGTCCTTGAGGACCTGACGCCGCGAGTGCAGATCGCCCTTACGAGCCTTGGTGATCATCTTCTCGGCGTACGGGCGAACCGCCTTGGCCTTGGTGATCGTGGTGGTGATCTGCTCGTCCCAGATCAGCGACTGGGTCAGGTTCGACAGGATCGCCTTCTGGTGGGCCGGATCGCCGCCGAGGCGCTTGCCCTTCGTCGGCTTCGGCATCAGACGCCCCCACTGTCTCCCGAGGAGGCGATGCTCAAACCCAGCTCGTCGAGCTTGGCCACGACCTCTTCGAGGCTCTTCTGGCCGAAGTTCGTGATGTTGAGCAGTTCTTCCTCGGTCTTCTGCACGAGCTCGCCGACCGTCTTGATCTGCGCACGCCGCAGGCAGTTGCGGGGACGCTCGGAGAGATCGAGCGCTTCGATCGGGAGGTCGAGATCCGGCGAGGCCGACTCGGTGGTGGCCACGTCGCCCAGCTCGAGGCCCACACCCTCGCCCATGTCGGCGAAGAGGCCCAACAGCTCACGCAGGGTCTTGCCGGCCGAGGACAGCGCCTCGCTGGCTTCCATCGAGCCGTCGGTCTCGATGTCGACCACCAGCCGGTCGAAGTTGGTCATCTGACCGACCTGGGTGCTCTCGACCCGGTAGGTGACCTTGCGCACGGGCGAGAAGATCGAGTCGATCGGGATGACACCGATGACGTCGGCCTTCTTGTTCTTGTCGGCCGTGCGGTAGCCGACGCCCTGCTCGACGGTGAGCTCCATCTCGAGGCGCCCGTCCTTCGACATCGACGCGATGTGGAGGTCCTTGTTGACGATCTCGACCCCGCTCGGCGTCTTCAGGTCGGCGGCGGTGACGTCGCCGGCACCCTTGGCCGAGAGGTAGATCGTCTGCGGCTCCGGATCGTCCATGCGGACGACGAGACGCTTGATGTTGAGGATGATGTCGACGACGTCCTCGACGACGCCTGGCACCGTCGTGAACTCGTGCGCAACACCCTCGATGCGCAGTGACGACACCGCCGCACCCGGGATGCGGGACAGCAGGGTCCTGCGGAGCGTGTTGCCGAGGGTGTACCCGAAGCCCGGCTCCAGCGGCTCGACCACGAACCGCGAACGCAGCTCGTTGACGACCTCTTCTTCGATTTGTGGACGCTGAACGATCAACGCTTGCACTGTGGCACCCCTCTACTTGGAGTACAGCTCGACCACGAGCTGCTCCTGAACGGCTGTGTCGATCTGTGCCCGGCTGGGCAGCTCGCGGATGGTGATCTGACGCCGCTCCATGTCGACGTCGATCCACTCCGGAACCAACCGGTCGCCCGCCGTGTCGACGGCGTGCTGGATCATGATGATGTCCTTGGAACGATCCTTGACGGTGACCACGTCGCCGGCGCTCACGCGATACGACGGGATGTCCACCTTCTTGCCGTTCACCCGGAAGTGCCCGTGGTTGACCATCTGACGCGCCTGGGGGCGGGTCCTGGCCAGTCCCGAGCGGAAGACCACGTTGTCGAGACGGCTCTCGAGGATCTGCAGCAGCAGGTCGCCGGTGATGCCGGTCTTGCGGGCGGCCTCCTTGTAGTAGCGACGGAACTGCCGCTCGAGGATGCCGTAGATGTGCCGCATCTTCTGCTTCTCACGCAGCTGGATCAGGTAGTCGGTCTCGCGGACCCGACGGCGGCCGTGCTCGCCCGGCGGGTAGGGCCGCCGGTCGTAGTACTTGCTCTTGTTGTCGTCGAGGAGTTGGCCCATCCGACGCGACTTGCGCGTCCGGGGCCCGGTGTAACGCGCCATTACGCCACCACCTCGCTCCACGTCATGGCCTGGGCCCGGGCCAGGTCGACGCAGCGGTGCGTCGCTCCTGACGACTGAAGACTGAAGACTGAAGACTTCATGTCAGCCACGCCTCCGCTTCTTGGGCCGGCAGCCGTTGTGCGGCAGCGGGGTGACGTCCCTGATGCCCGACACCTCGATACCCATGTTCTGGAGGGTGCGGATGGCGGTCTCGCGGCCGGCGCCGTTGCCGCTCACGATGACGTCGAGCTTGCGGATGCCGTGCTCACCGGCGCGGCGGGAGGCTTCCTCGGCCGCCACCTGGGCGGCGTAGGGCGTGGACTTGCGAGAGCCCTTGAACCCCACGGAACCACCGGACGTCCAGACGACCGTGTTGCCGCTGACATCGGTGATGTTGATGATCGTGTTGTTGAAGCTCGCCTTGATGTGGGCTTGCCCGTGCGAGATGTTCTTGCGCTCACGCTTGCGGACGCGCTTCTGTTGTTGCCTACCCAACGGAGCCTCCGGTGGCTACTTCGTGACCTTCTTCTTGCCCGCGATCGCAACGCGCTTGCCCTTGCGGGTCCTGGCGTTGGTGTGGGTGCGCTGACCGCGGACGGGAAGCCCGCGCCGATGCCGGATTCCCTGGTAGGACCCGATCTCGATCTTGCGCTTGATGTTCTGAGCGACCTCGCGGCGGAGGTCACCCTCCACCCGCAGGTGGTTCTGGATGTAGTTGCGGATCTGCGTGACCTCGCCGTCGTTGAGGTCGCGGATCTTCGTGTCGGGGTCGATGCCGAGCTCGGCGCACAGCTGCTGCGAGGTGGTCAGCCCGACGCCGTAGATGTAGGTCAAGCCCACCTCGAGCCGCTTCTCCCTCGGAAGGTCAACACCTGCGATACGTGCCATCGACTACCCCTGCCGCTGCTTGTGACGCGGGTTCGTGCACAACACCCAGACCCGTCCGCGGCGGCGGATGATCCGGCAGTTGTCACACATCTTCTTTGCGGAAGGACGAACCTTCATCGCGTCTCCTCGTTCGTCCACCTCACACGCGGGTGAGGTGACGTCCTGTCGTTGGTTTCCCGTGGCTTGCGGGGCCTCGGCCCCCCGCCGTCCCCTCCCGTGGGGGCGCAGTGCGCCGCCGGGAGTCACGCACGTGGCGACACGGCGTGCATCGGGGATTGCATGGGAAAACGCCCGACCAACGGTCGGGCCATGAATATTAACCGCCGGGTCGGGCAGACAGCAAGTCGCTGACGGTGGTGACGGTCGGCCCGTCGGAGGTGATCGCCACCGTGTGCTCGAAGTGGGCCGAGAGGCTGCCGTCAGCGGTCACCACCGTCCAGCCGTCGTCCTCGGTGAGGGTTCCCTCGCCGCCGAGGTTGAACATCGGCTCGATGCAGATCGCCATGCCCTTCTTCAACCGGTGCCCGGTGCCGGGCTTCCCGTAGTTGGGCACCTGGGGGCTCTCGTGCATGGCCCGGCCGATGCCGTGCCCGACGTACTCGCGGACCACGCCGTAGCCGTGCGGGAGGGCGGTCTGCTCGACGGCGTTGCCGACATCACCGGTCTTGGCGCCGTGCTCGACCTGATCGATGCCCGCCCACAGCGCCTCGTTGGTCACCTCCAGCAGCTTGGCGGCGTCGTCGGAGATCTCGCCGATGCCGAAGGTGATGGCGGCGTCGCCGTGATAACCCTCGTAGATCGCCCCGGCGTCGATCGAGAGGATGTCGCCCTCCTTGAGCCGGTACTTGCTCGGGATGCCGTGCACGATGACGCTGTTGGGCGACGCACAGATGTTGGACGGAAAGCCGTGGTAGCCGAGGAAGGACGGCGTGCAGTCGTGGTCGGCGATCACCTTCCCGGCGATCTCGTCGAGCTCGAGGAGCGTGACCCCGACGCCGGCAGCCTCGTAGACCGCCTCGTGGACGGCCGCCACGCAGCGCCCGGCCACCGCCATCTTGGCGAATTCCTTGTCGTTCTTGATGGTGATCATGCCCCAACCACCCTGTCGGTCAAACAGCGAGGGCGCCAAGGATCCGCTCGGTGATCTCGTCGATCTCGCCGACGCCCTTCACCCGGA
>JBPEXB010000123.1:0-1874 GCA_052032125.1 Acidimicrobiia bacterium | reverse complement strand
ATATAGATGCATCAACCGGGCCGTCCCTTCGGGGGCGGCCTGGTCGCGTCTAGGCCAACGAACTGGCCAGCATCTCGAGGTACTGCTTGCGAGGCACCTCGATGGCGCCGAGCGACTCGAGGTGGGGGGTGAGCCACTGCACGTCGAGCAGCGGCCGCTCTCGCTCGCGCATCATCTCGACCAGGCGCGCGAGCGCCACCTTGGAGGCGTCGCGGCGGTGGTGGAACATCGACTCGCCGGCGAACAGGCCGCCGATCGACACGCCGTACAGGCCCCCGATCAGCTCGCCGTCGTGCCACGTCTCGATGGAGTGGGCCCAGCCGAGGTCGTGGAGACGGCAGTAGGCGTCGACGAACTCGTCCGTGATCCAGCCGTGCGGTCGCGCAGGATCTGCGCACGCCACCATCACGTCCCGGAAGCGCTGATCGACCGTGGTCTCGTAGCGGCGGATGGACCTGGCGAGCGAGCGCGACACCCGGAAGGCGTCGAGCGGGATGATCGCCCTGGGGTCCGGTGACCACCAGGCGAGCGAGCCGTCTTCGATCGGCATCGGGAAGATGCCGGACCGGTAGGCCATGAGCAAGGTGCCCGGTGCCAGATCGGCCCCCACGCCGACGACGCCGTCCGGACCGGCGGCAGATGCGGGCGGGAACGACCAGGGGCTCGGGTCGGGCTCGACCGCGCTCACGAGTCGAGCAGCGAGGCCAATCGCTCGACCCCCGGCTCGATGGCGTCGTGCTCGATGCCCGAGAAGCCGAGCCGGAACGAGTTGCGGGGCGGGGGATTGTCGAGGAAGCACACGTCGCCCGGTTCGATGACCACCCCGGCCTCCAGCGCCCGCTCGGCGAGCGCCGTGGCATCGAAGTCGGGCGGCCCCGAGACCCACAGGCTGACGCCGCCGGTCGTCACCGGCGTGTCCCACGGGAAATGCTCGGCGACCGCCGCCGTGATCGTCTCCCACTTGGCCTTCAGCGCCTTGCGGCGACGCCGTAACGCGCGGACGTAGTCACCCGACTGCATCATCAGTGCCGCCGAGCGCTGGATGATCCCGGGAGGGTGGCGGAGCATGTAGCGGCGCAGCTCCCGCACGTGCTCGATGAGCCGCTTCTCGCCGACGATGAAGCCCAGTCGCAGCCCCGGTGCCAGGAACTTCGAGAAGCTGCCCACGTAGATCACCCGGCCGTCGGCGTCGGCCGCCTTGAGGGCGGGTGTCGGCCGGCCCTGGTAGCGGAACTCCGAGTCGTAGTCGTCCTCGATGATCAGGAAGTCCTGTTCGGCCGCTTTGGCGAGCAGCTGCTGACGCCGGCCAACCGCCATCGTCACGTTGGTGGGGTACTGGTGGCTGGGGGTCACGAACACGAGGTCGAGGTCGTGCCACCCGTTCGCCACGATCAGCCCCTGGTCGTCGATCGGCAGCGGGACCAGGGCGGCACCCTGGCGGGCGAAGATGTGGCGGGCGTCTGGGTACCCGGGCTCCTCGACGCCGACGGTCGTCCCTCGTCCGAGCAGGGCCATCGAGACGAGGTGGATCCCGTGCTGAGAACCCATCGTCACCAGGATCTCCGACGCATCCGCCCCGATGCCACGAGCGGGGAGAATGGTGCGGCGAATCTCCTCGACGAGCAGCGGATCGTCGCGATCGACGAGGTCGTGGAGGCTCGGTCCCTGGTGCTCGTCGGCCAGAGCGTTGCGCATCGCCCTGGTCCACGACCGGATCGGGAAGCTCTCCTGGCTGGGCTGGCCGATCACGAACGGATAGGGGTAGTCGCCCCAGTTGACGGGCTTGGTGATCTCGCCGAGCTCCTCGTCGAAGCGGTGGAAGCGCCGTTCCCAGTCGATCGGGGCGGCCGGGGGAGCGTCGTTGTCGGCGGTGC